>NZ_JBHUSG010000002.1:282965-373640 GCF_042673745.1 Kitasatospora sp. NPDC057015 | reverse complement strand
TTGGAGGGTGCGGTAGAGGGCGGTTTCGAGGGCGAAGAGGGCGGGTTGGGTGTGTTCGGTGCGGTGGAGGGCGTTGTCGGGGTTGGTGTTGATGATGTCGCGCAGTGCGGGGTCGAAGTGGGCGAGGACTTCGTCGTAGGCGGCGGCGAACTCGGGGTGGTTGGCGTAGAGTTCGCGGCCCATCCCGACCCGCTGTGAGCCCTGACCGGTGAACAGGAACGCCAGCTTCCCGCCGTCCGCCCGACCCGACACCACGTCCGGATGCGGACGCCCCTCGGCGATCGCCGCCAGCGCCGCCAGCGTGTCCGCCCGGTCCCCGGTCTCGACGACCACCGAGCGGTGCTCGAACAGCGACCGGCCCGAGGCCAGCGAGAACGCCACGTCGGCCGGCTCCAGCCCGGGCCGGTCCGCCACCGACTGCTTCAGCCGCCGCGCCTGGCCGCGCAGCGCGGCCTCCGTCCGGGCGGACAGCTGCCACGGCGCCGGCACCCGGACCACCGGACCGGACTCCCGGACCGGCGCCTCCTCCAGCACCACGTGGCAGTTGGTGCCGCCCATGCCGAACGAGGACACGCCGGCACGACGGGTGCCCTCGGGCCAGGGACCGAGGGCGGTGTTGACCGACAGGTTCAGCCCGTCGAAGTCGATGTCCGGGTTGGGCGTCTCGAAGTTGAGGCTGGCCGGGAGCTCCCGGTGCTCCACCGCCAGCACCGCCTTCAGCAGGCCGACGATGCCCGCCGCACCCTCCAGGTGCCCCACGTTCGTCTTGGCCGAGCCCACCAGCAGCGGCGATCCGGCCGGGCGGGCGGTGCCCAGCGCGGCGCCGAGCGCCGCGGCCTCGATCGGGTCCCCGACCCGGGTGCCGGTGCCGTGCAGCTCCACGTACTGCACCTCGGCCGGGTCCACGCCGGCGCGCTCGTACGCCCGGCGCAGCAGGGCCTCCTGCGCGGCCGGGCTCGGCACGGTCAGGCCGTCCGTGGCACCGTCGTTGTTGACCGCGCTGCCGCGGATCACGCAGTAGACGTGGTCGCCGTCGGCCAGCGCTGCCGCCAGCGGCTTGAGGACCACGGCGCCGCCGCCCTCGCCGCGCACGTAGCCGTTGGCCCGGGCGTCGAAGGTGTAGCTCACGCCGTCCGGCGACAGCCCGCCGAAGCGGGTCAGGCCCAGGGTGCTGTCCGGGGCGAGGATCAGGTTGACGCCGCCGACGATGGCCAGCTCCGAGTCGCCGCTGCGCAGGCTCTCGCACGCCATGTGCACGGCCACCAGGGCCGAGGACTGGGCGGCGTCCACCGTCAGGCTGGGGCCGTGCAGGCCGAGGCTGTAGGAGACCCGGTTCGCGATGATGCCGCGGTTGAGCCCGGTCACGGTGTGCGGGGTGATGGCGTCCGGTCCGCGCTGGCTCAGCAGCGTCGCGTAGTCGGCGGCGATCGCGCCGACGAACACACCGGTACGGGTGCCGCGCAGCGCGGTCGGGGCGACGCCCGCGTCCTCCACGCACTCCCAGGCCAGCTCCAGCATGAGCCGCTGCTGCGGGTCCATCAGCGCGGCCTCGCGCGGCGCGATCCCGAAGAAGGCCGGGTCGAAGGTGTCGATCCGGTCGAGGAACCCGCCGTGTGCGGGGTGCCCGCCCTCGGTGCTCCCCTCGTCCCAGCGGTCGGCGGGAGCGGCGGTGATACCGCTGGCGCCGCGGCGCAGGAGGTCCCAGAAGGCCCGGGGATCCGGGGCCTGCGGGAGTCGGCAGGAAATTCCGATGACGGCGACGGCCTCTTCGGGCATGAGTGCTCCCACAAGTCAACAATCAGAGGGGCCGCTGACCGGCCCGTTAACGACGGCTCAAGCGAACGGTGAAGAAGGAGGCCACCTTCGCCAGGAACTCGGCGGAGGACTCCTGGGTGAAGAAGTGACCGCCCGGAATGGGGTGCACCCGGCAGCTCACGCTGGAGTGCTCGGCCCATCCGGACACGTCGGCGAGGGGCAGCAGCGGATCCTTCTCGCCGGCGAACACCTCGATCGGGCACGGCAGACGGAAGTCCCCCGGCGGCGGGGCGCTCACGCACACCCGCAGGTCGTCCCTGGCCAGGGCGAGCGCGGAGCGCACCCAGTCGGGGTAGCGCAGCAGCATCTCGGACATCCCGCCGATGTCCACCAGGAAACGGGCGAGCTGGTCGTCGTTGAGATCCAGCGCCGCCGTGGCGGTCGCCGGGCGGTGCGGCGGCGGGTAGGCGCCCACCATCAGCCGCACCGGCAGGCTCCGGCCGCGGGCGGCCCGCAGGCGGGTCAGGTGGTACGCGACGATGGCGCCCATGCTGTGGCCGTAGAACGCGAACGGCTCGTCCAGCAGCGGATCCAGGTTCTCGTCCAGGTCGGCGACCAGGGCGGCCATGTCGGTGAAGCGCGGCTCGGCGGCACGCCGCTCCCGGCCGGGCAACTGCACCGGCAGCACGGTCACGTCCGGACCGAGCTCCCGCTGCCAGTCGCCGAAGGCCGAGGCGGCGCCGCCCGCGTGGTGGAAGCAGAACAGCCGGGTGCCCCCGAACCGCTCCGTGGTGGAGGGCAGGTAGGCCGTCATCGTGTGCATGGTCGCCCCACTCCGTGTCTCCGTGCGCGATCGGTGATCAGGTGTCAGATGTCCAGCAGGCGCGTGACGGCGGCGGCCAGGTCGGCGTCGGCGAGCATGGTGCCGTGGTCCACGTCGATCACGACCTCCTCGGCGACCTCGATCTCCACGCCGGAGGCGCGCATGGCGTTCAGACCGCTCAGCGGGCTGGTGGAGTTGAGGGCGATAGCCGACTTCCAGCGCTCCCGCGGGTCGATCTCGGCCGCAACCGCGAGGTAGCTGAGGAAGGAGTCGAAGACCTCGAACAGCTCCTCGCGGCGGGCCTCGTCCAGGCCCACGCGGGCGAGCGCCGGCTCGCCGAAGCGTCGCATCAGGCGGATCAGCTCGTCCTTGAGCTCGCCCACGTGCGGGGTCGTGTCGTGGGCCTGCTGGCCGATCTCGCGGGCCTCGGCGATGTCCTCCGCGGAAAGCGTGGCGGACATGAATCCGATCACCTTGTGGAACTGCCACATCAGGGTCTGGGCCGTCGAGAGCTCGGGGTCGAAAAGCAGCAGCAGCGGTTCGCTGCCCTGGATTTCGGCGACGCGCTCGGCCAGTGCCGCGGCGTAGACGGAACCCGCACAGAATCCCATCACCGCGCGAACCTGCGGGCGGTTCCCGGAGTTCTCGATGTGACGGGCCCAGTACTCGACATATCCGGCGCCCGAACGGGCGAACTCGGAATCCGCGGCCGGCGGAACGGTTTCCCAGACGGCGAAGTCGGACTTCACCTGCGCCATCAGATCGGAAAATCGTGCCTCCGGTCGGCCGGTGGTGTCGAAGTCGACCGCGAGTACAACTCCGCGCTCGCCGTCGCCGTCCACCAGGGTTTTCCAGGCACCTGACTCGGTCATCGTCGCTCCTTGGTCGCCGACCGTGAACTCGTTGGAGCCTAGGGCTTGTTAGAGCCCGTCCATAGCCCCTAGTACCCCTAGGAGGCGGCCCGGATCCGAACACCCTTGGCCGGTCGGGGTGGTGCAAACCCCGGTTTAGGCGATACCGGTACCCCTAACCCCCGGGCCCCACGGCGGGCGCCGTGCCAGGCGAAACGCCCGGCCGTCGAATAGGGGTGCCCGCCCTCCGGTCCGCGCCCGTATCGTGCTGTCGCAAACTGGCGGCGCCAGCACTGTGTGAATTGGTTCACATCTGGCCGGTAGGGGAGTGAGGACCGATTGGTACCCGCAGCGAATCCCAGCACTCGAACCACCCGTGACCTTTCGTCGGCCACCCGCAAAGAGGAGGCCATGTGGCTCCTGGAGCGGCTGGTTCCCGAAAGCGCGGCCAACAACCTGGCGTTGGCGTTCCAAGCAGACGGGAGGCTGGACCTCCCCGCACTCCAGGGCGCGGTCTCGACCCTGCTGCGCCGGCACGAGGTGCTGCGGACCGTGTACTTCGCCACCGGCGCGGAACTCATGAAGGGCGTGGTCGGGGCGGAGGAGTTCTCCGTCGAGTTCGAGGAGTTCGACGACTTCACCGCGGCACCGGGTGAACTCGACGTCGCCCTCCGCCCGTTCCTCACCCGGCGGTTCCGCTTCGACGGCCGGCCGCTGGTGCGCGCCGGACTGTTCCACCACCCGGACGGCGACGTCGTCTGTCTGGCCTTCCACCACCTCGTCTACGACATCATCTCCGGCACCCTCCTGATGGAGGAACTCGTCAGCGCCTACGAGGCGTTCGTCGCCGGAGCGGAGCCGGACGAGGCCCTGCTGGTGGTGGCCCCGGCCTACCACGAGCCCGAACCCGCCGCGGAGAGCCTGACGTTCTGGCGGGACCAGCTGGAGGACTTCGACCCCGGCAACCTCGACCTGTGGGTCGGCGCCGCCGACACACCGGACCCGACCCTGCGCGGCGAGCAGCTCACGTACACGCTCTCCGACCAGGCCCGCGCCGCCGTCCAGGCACTGCCCCGCGAGGTCCGCGCCCCCGAGGCCGTCGTCATGCTGGCGGCCTTCGACCTGCTGCTGGCCGCCCACGGCGCCGGCCCCGACATCACCGTCGGGTCCCCGGTGAGCGTGCGGCCCCGTGAGGACCCCCGGCTGGTGGGCCACCACACCAACGTGCTGCCGCTGCGGGTCAAGGTCGACCCCGCGCAGAGCTTCCGGACGCTGGTGCGGGACATCCGCGACACCTACTTCGGCGCCCTCGCCCACCTCGGGGTCCCGGTCGACAGCATCTCCGAGCTCGTGCCGCGGGCCGGCTCCTCCTGGCGCAACCGGATCTGCCGCCACCTGTTCAACTACTTCCCGCAGTTGGAGATGGCCGTCTTCGAGATGGCGGGCACCAAGGCCCGGCCCGTCGTGGTGGAGAACGGCTACAGCAAGTTCGACCTGGAGTTCTTCGTCGCCTCCTCGGCGGACGCCATCACCATCACGGCCCGCTACTCCACCGAGAAGCTGACCGAGACCGAGGTGGCCGCCCTGGTGCGCCGCTACGAGGCCCTGCTGGTCTCCCTCGCGGCGGACGCGGACCGCCCGAACGGCGAGCTGCTGGTCTGGAACGAGGACGACCACGCCGTCATCGGCGCGGCCAACGACACCGAGCGGGTCTTCGAGCCCGGCAACGTGCTGGAGGCCGTGCACGGGCACGTCCGCACCCGGCCCGACGCCGTCGCCGTCCGGCACGGCGAGCGCGAGGTCAGCTACCGCCGGCTGTGGGACGCCGCCGTCGCCACCCGCGAGGTGCTCCGCGCCCAGGGCACCACGGCCGGCGACATCGTCGCCATCGCCGCCGCCCGCTCCCCGGAGCTCACCGCCACCGTGCTCGGCGTGTGGCTCGCCGGCGCCGCGTACCTGCCGGTCGACCCCGAGCACCCGGCGCAGCGCGTCGCCTACCTGCTCGGCGACTCCGGCGCCAAGGCGGTCTTCACCGACCGCGAACTGGCGCTGCCGGAGGGCGCCGCGATGACGAGGCTGGAGCTCACCCCGATCGCCGACACCGCCCTGGACGGCCCGCCGGCCGAGCCCGGCATCACGGTCGACCGGGAGGCCTGCGCGTACCTGATCTACACCTCCGGCTCCAGCGGCCGGCCCAAGGGCGCGCTGCTGCCGCACCGCGCCATCTCCAACATCGCCGCCGACTACACCGAGCGGCTGCGCCTGACGCCGGACGACGCCACGCTGTGGATGACCACGTTCGCGTTCGACATGGCCAACCTGGAGCACTACACGCCGCTGTACTCCGGCGGGAGCATCGTCATCGCGCCGGACGAGGCGCGCACCGACGGCAAGGTGCTGCGCGAGCTCATCGAGCGCCACGACCCGGCGGTGATCCAGGCCACGCCGACGACGCTGCGGATGGTCCTGGACGAGGTCGAGGACGTGCTCGCCGGACGCCGGGTGGTGACCGGCGCCGAACCCGTCCCGGTCACCCTCGCCCGGCGCCTGCTGGCCACCGGCTGCGAACCGGTCAACGCCTACGGCCCCACCGAGACCATCACCTGGTGCACCTGGGGCGTCGTCCCCGCCGACCTCGGCGAGCGCATCGACGTCGGCGGCCCGATCTCCAACATCCGGATGTTCGTCCTGGGCCCGGACGGGCGCGAACTGCCGGTCGGTGTCCGGGGCGAGGTGTGCATCGCCGGCGACGGCGTCTCGCTCGGCTACCACGGCCGGCCCGAACTCAACGCCGAGCGCTTCGGCGACCACCCCGTCCACGGCCACTTCTACCGCTCGGGCGACCTCGGCGCGTGGAACGCGGACGGCACCATCGAGCTGTTCGGCCGCGCCGACCGGCAGGTCAAGCTGCGCGGCAACCGGATCGAGCTCGGCGAGATCGAGGCCACCCTGCTCGGTCACCCGCAGGTGAACGGCGCCGCGGCCGTCGTGGTCGGCGACCGCAGCGCCGACGGTCGGCTGGTGGCCTTCGTGGAGTCGGCCGCCGAGGGCGACATCACCTCGGACCTGTGGGAGTTCGCCCGGGCCGAGCTGCCCCGGGCGGCCGTTCCGCAGGACTTCATCGTGGTCGCGTCCTTCCCGACCAACGCCAACGAGAAAGTGGACTACCTGGTGCTGGAGACCATGGCCGCCGACCACCACCGCGGGCGCCCGCAGGGCGAGGGGGCGGCGGTGGGCGACTCCGGCTCGGACGAGCTGACCGGCTCCCTGATCGCCCTCTGGCGCGAACTGCTCGGGCGTGACGACATCGGCGCCGAGTCCAACTTCTTCACCCACGGCGGCCACTCGCTGCTGGGCGCCAGCCTGGTCCAGCAGATCGACGAGCGGCTGGGCGTCACCGTCAAGCTGGCCGACCTGTTCGGTACGCCCACCCCCGGTGCGCTCGCCGACCACATCAGGGCGGCCCAGGCGGGCTGAGCCGGCCGCCCGACCGCGTCACCCGTTTCACCACGGCGGGGCGCGGCCACCGGACCGGGCCCACGGGCTCCGGACCGGTGGCCGCGCCCCGCCGCCCTGCGTGTGGCCCGCCGTCCCGCGGCTGCTCCGGCATCCTGTGCGGGACCGGTGGGACCGGCCCGGCCGGCGCGAACCGGTCCGCCGGCGGGGCCGGGAACGGCGAACTCGCCCTGATCGGCGATCGATCAGGGCGAGTTCGGGTTCCGGGGTCGAGGAGGGCGGTGGCCGGGGGTCAGACGGCGACGGCGACGGCGCGCAGTTCCAGGGCCTGGTGGTCGGTGCGCAGGATGGCCCGGTGCAGGTCCTGGAGGGGCGTACACGGCTCCAGGCCCAGTTCGTCGATGAGGGTCTGGCGCGCCGACTGGTAGACCTTGAGGGCGTCCGCCCGCCGCTCGGAGCGGTAGAGCGCCAGCATCAGCTGACGGTGGAAGGTCTCGCGCAGCGGGTTCTCGGCGGTGAGGGTGTAGAGCAGGCCCACCAGCTCGCGGTGCCGGCCGAACTGCAGCTGGGTGTCCACCAGCATCTCCATGCAGTCCATCCGCTGCTCGGTCAGCCGGGTGGCGAAACCGCGCAGGATGGGCCCCTGGCCGATGTCGCCGAGCACCGGGCCGCGCCAGAGGGCCAGGGCCTGCTCGAAGCTGTCGATGGCCTCCTCGAACCGCTGGCCGCGCAGGTGCCGGCGGCCGGCCTCCGACAGTTCCAGGAACTGCTGCGAGTCCAGGACGTCCGAGCCCCGGCGCAGCATGTAACCGGGGGAGCGGGTGACGATCGGCCCCTCCGCGCGGTCGGGGCGGCCGAGGAACTTGCGCACCTCGGAGATGTAGACGTGCAGCCCGGCGGTCGCCCGCCGGGGAAGGTTCTCGCCCCAGATCTCGGCCATCAGGTGGTCGGCCGTCACCACGTGGTCGGAGTTGATGAGCAGGGCCGCGAGCAGGATTTCCACCTTCTGCGCGCTGATGAAGGAGTGGCGGTCTCCGTCCACCACGCGCAGCGTCCCCAAGAGCTCGTACTTCACGGCGTCGTCCCCCTAGTTCTTCCTGAGTCCCGGAGCCCTCAGCCCAGGATCCGTTTGACGGTGGTCGACACCAGGTCGGTGAGTTCCGGCCCGTGCTGGTCGAGGTAGAAGTGGCCGCCGGGGAACACCCGCAGGTCGAACTCGCCCGTGGTGTGCGCGCTCCACGCCTCGGCCTCGTCCAGGCTGGCGTGCGGGTCGACGTCGCCGACCAGCATGGTCAGGGGCGAGTCGAGCCGTACGCCCTCGGCCTGTGCGGTCGGGTAGGTCTCGATCGCGGTGTAGTCGCCGCGCAGCGCCGGGAGCACGGAGGCCATGAAGTCCTCGTCCTCCAGCCACACCGGGGCGGTGCCGCCCAGGACGCGGAGCTCCTCGATGATGCCGGCGTCGTCGCGCAGGTGGATGGTGCCGCCGCGCAGCCGCGAGGGGGCCGGGTAGCCCGAGGCGAACACCCAGGCCGGCGGGGTGCCCGCCTCGTCCTGCAGGCGCCGCGCCACCTCGAAGGCGAGGATCGACCCGAAGCTGTGGCCGAACAGCACCAGCGGGCGGTCGTTCCAGGCGCGCAGCGCCTCGAAGGCGGCGTCGGCGATCTCGGCCAGGTTGTTCATGGGGGTCTCGGAGCGCCGGTCCTGGCGTCCCGGGTACTGCAGTGCGAGCGTCTCGATGCCGGGCGAGAGCGCCTCCGACATCGGGTAGTAGTAGCTGGCGGATCCCCCGGCATGGGGGAAGCAGACCACCCGGACGTCGCTCGCGTCGGACGGATGGAACCGGCGGACCCACTCCCCGCCGGAATTCGTGAATGTGCTCATTCACTTCTCCCCTCTGAGTAAGCGCCGGAAGAGATCCGCCCGCTTCGTCGAACACGCGGAGTCTAAGCAGGCCGGAACGACGCCCGTAACCCCGATCGGTCCCCTACTCCTCGACCCGCTCCGACCCCTAGTACCGCTTTCGTCGGATCCATCCCGCTCTGCGGTGGTTCGCGCGGTGGATCGACGGTAAGGGGTTGTGTTCGGGCCCGCTTCCGGGGGCGTCAAATGGGCTGATACAGAACGAATGTGTCGGCACGTCAGCTAGGACGGCCGCACTGGTCCTTCCGTCCCGGCTCCGGCCCCGACCCGGACCGCCCCGGCCGCCGCACCGGGCCGGGACCGCCCCGGCCGCCGGCCGGGTCAGCTCCTGCCCACGGGCGCCCCCGCGAGCACCGAGGCCACCAGCGAGGTCTCCACGTTGCCGCCCGACAGCAGCACGCCGATGTCGTCGCCCCAGCCGTCGGCCGCGATCCGCAGTGCCGCCGCCAGACAGGTGGCCGCCGCCGGCTCCACCAGCAGGCGGGCGTGCGTCAGGGTCAGCCGCATGGCCTCGGCGATGTCCTCCTCCTCGACGGTCAGGACGGAGGTCAGCCGCTTGTGGGCGAGCTCGAAGGCGAGCTGTCCGATCCGGTCCGGGCGCAGGCCGTCCGCGATGGTGTGGCGGGCCGCCACGGTCACCGGCTCCCCGGCGCGCAGCGCCTCGGTGAGGGCGGGGACCGCGACCGGCTCGGCGCCGAACACCAGGATGCTCTGACCCTCCGTCACCAGGCAGGCGCCGGCCACCGCGCTGCCGCCGCCGACCGGCAGCACCACCGCGTCCAGACGGCCGCCGGCCGCCTCGACCTGGGCCAGCAGCTCGGCGGTGGCGGTGCCCTGCCCGGCCACCACGTCGGCGTTCTGGTAGGGGTCGATGACGTCCAGCCCGCGCTCGGCGCGCAGTCGCTCGACCAGGGCGATCCGCTCGGCCAGGGTCGAGCCGATCTGGACGACCTCGGCGCCCGCCGCCCTGATCCGGGCGATCTTGACGGGCGCGGCGTCCTCCGGCAGGACCAGGACGGCGGGCAGCGCGTAGGGCGCGGCCGCCAGCGCGACGGCGATGGCGTGGTTGCCGGTGCTCTGCGCCACGACGCCGCGGCTCCCGTTGGCGGCCAGCCGTTCGACCGCCAGCAGGGCTCCGCGCATCTTGAACGAGCCGCCGCGCTGCAGGTTCTCCGCCTTCAGCCACAGCCGGGCGCCCGCCAGTTCGTCCAGGTCGTCGCTGCGCACCACCGGTGTCATCGGCAGGCGCCGGGCGAGTCGTTCCTGCGCCCGCAGTACGCCCTCGCGGCTCAGCAGTTCCGGGTCGGCCGGGTTCGCCGCCGGGTCCGTCATCGGTTCGGTTCCGGTCATGTGCCTCTCCCTCTCAGGGCCCCCGTGTCGGCGGCGCCGGGCAGTGCACAGCACAGGATTGACAGCCCGTCTAAAATCCGGCTAGGGCGGCGGGAGTTGACGGTTTCGGCGGAGTTCGACCCGGCGGGTCCGGGGAGGGGCCGGCCCCCGGGGCGGGCGGATGCAGGGGTGGTGCGACCCCCGGGGCGGGTGAGAAGTAAGGGTTGCGCTCGCGGCCCCTTGGGGGTTTAGGCTGCGCCAAGGCCTCCTTTGGCAGGGCCGCCCATGGTGGTCGGATGAAGATCACCGCCATCGCCAGGGAACGCAGGCCCACCCTTCACTTCCTTCGGGAGATCCGCTCCATCTCGCCGGTCTTCCTCGGGACCGACATCGACATGAGCGCCGTGGTGCGGCACCGCGACACCGTGCACAAGCACTCCTACGTCGCCTACGTGCTGCACGCGGCCGCGCGCGTGCTCGCCGCCCACCCCGAGGCCAACGCGGCCCTCCGCGGCGCGGGCCGGCCGCGGATCGCCCACCACACCGCGGTGAACGGCAAGTTCACCATGGACCGGACCGTCAACGGGCAGCGCGTGGTGCTCTCCACCGTGCTCCCCGACCTGGAGCGCACCGACCTGGCCGGGATCCAGCGGCAGATCGACCACTTCCGGGACGGCGACCCCGAGGTGATGCCGGAGTTCGCCGGCACCCGGCTGCTGCAGAAGCTGCCGTGGCCGCTGGGCGGGCTGCTGTTCCGGCTCGGCGTCCGCCCGCTGGCCCGTCGCGCCGCGGTGCTCGGGACCTTCGCGGTCACCTCGCTCGGCCACCGGCCGGTCGACGACTTCTACTCGGTCGGCGGCACCACCATCACGCTCGGGGTCGGCCGGGTCGCCGAGCGGCCGGTCGTGCGCGACGCCGAGCTGGCCGTCGCCCCGGTGATGCGCCTGTCGCTGACCTTCGACCACCGGGTGATCGACGGCGCCGAGGCCGCCGACGTGCTGGCCGACCTCAAGCACGCCCTGGAGAACTTCACGAGCGAGGAGGGATGACGTGAACAACGTCGAGGAACTCAAGCAGTACAGCGGCGTTCACGCCAAGGGGCTGGACATCACCGACGGCGACCGGCTGCTGGAGCGGATCACGCACGACGGGTCCGGTCCCGGCTCCTGGGTCGGCGAGTGGGCCGCCGAGGGCGACCGGCTCCAGGCACAGGGGCGGCACCTGGACGCGAGCCGCCGCTACCTGATGGCCCGCTTCCCGTACGTGGACGGCGCGGCGCGCCAGGACGCGTACGAGAAGTCCCTCGGCAGCTTCGAGCAGTGGCGTACGGGCAAGGGCATCCACCGGCTCGACGTGGACCTGGACGGCAAGCAGATCGGCTGCTGGACGACCGCGCTGTCCACCACCGACCGCCGCCCGCTGCTGGTCATCATGGGCGGGCACCTGACCCTGAAGGAGCAGTGGGCGCCCGCCCTGCCCGTCTTCGCGCGGATGGGCGTGGCGGTCGTCTGCACCGAGCTGCCCGGCGTCGGGGAGAACGAGGCCCCCTACGACGCGGACGGCTGGCGCTTCCTGTCCGCCGTCCTCGACGCGCTGGCCGACCGCGCCGACGTCACGCGGACCATCGCGCTGGCCATGAGCTTCAGCGGCCACCTCGCGCTGCGCTGCGCCATGGAGGACGAGCGGATCCGCGGCATCATCACCGTCGGTGCGCCGGTGCACGACTTCTTCACGGACCCGGACTGGCAGCGGGAGCTGCCCAGGGTCACCGTCGACACCCTCGCGCACCTCACCGGCAGCGACACCGTCGAGGCCGGGCGGGCGCTGCCGGTCGCCGGGCTGGCGGCACTGGACATCCCGGTCGCGTACGTCGCCAGCCGGCGGGACGAGGTCATCCCGCAGTCGGACCCGGCGACGCTGGTCCGCCACGTGCGGGACCTGCGGCTGCTGGAGCACGACGACGTGCACGGCTCCCCGGCCCACGTCGAGGAGAACAAGCTGTGGATGGCCGTACAGCTGCTGGACATGCTCGGGGTGCGCAACCTGCGCAGCCGGGTGATCGGCCTGATGTACCGGCTGGCCCGCGCCCGGGGCGGTTCCCGGAAGGCCGGATAGGCCGGACGGCCCGGACCGGCCGCCCACGGGCGCATCCGGGCCGCGGGCGTACGCCGCCCGCGGCCCGCGCCGCGCCCCCTCTTGCACCGGACACGACCCCTGCACCAGCCGGATGCCAGCGCCCGTACGGCGCTGTCAGCCCGGTGCCAGCCCGGTACCAGGCCCGCCCTGGATCCTGGAGCGGTCGGACACCGGTAGCCAGGGACGGGGATCCCCCCGGTTCCCCGTCCCTGCCGAAGCACACGTACCCACAACCCTGGAGGTCGTCGTGACAACCCCCGCACCCTCGCCCCGCCGCTGGTGGGCGCTGGGCGCCCTGGTACTGAGCGTCCTGGTCATCGGCCTCGACGGCACGATCATCAATGTCGCCCTGCCGACCCTCGCCCAGGACCTGAGCGCCAGCAGCAGCCAGCTGCAGTGGATCGGCGGCGGCTACCTGCTCACCTTCAGTGTGGCCATGCTCCCCGTCGGCAGGCTCGGCGACCGCTACGGCCACAAGAAGCTGCTGCTCGCGGGCATCGTGCTGTTCGGCGTCTCCTCGCTCGCCGGTGCCTTTGTCGACACCTCGAACGCCGTGATCGCGGTGCGTGCGGCGCTCGGCTTCGGGGCCGCGATGATCATGCCGATCTCGATGGCCCTGCTGCCCAAGATCTTCGCCAAGGAGGAGCTCTCCAAGGCCGTCGCCACCTGGACCGCGGCCGCCGCCATCGGCATGCCCGCCGGGCCGGTCATCGGCGGCTGGCTGCTCAACCACTTCTGGTGGGGCTCGGTCTTCCTGTTCAACATCCCGGTGGTCGTCCTGGCGCTGGCCGCGAGCTGGTTCCTGCTGCCGCGGGACACCACCCGCGCCGAGCGCGGCAACGTCCGTCCCGAGCCCTTCGACGGCCTGGGCACCGTGCTGAGCTCGGTCGGCATCACCGCCCTCGTCTACGGCACGATCATGGTGCCGACCGAGGGCTGGGGCGACCCGGTCGTGCTGGGCACGCTGATCGCCGGCGCCGCCCTGGTCGTGGTGTTCGTCCTGCACCAGCGCCGCGCCGCCAGCCCGCTGGTGGACCTCCACCTGTTCTCCGACCGCCGCTTCGCCTGGGGCACGCTGACCGCCGTCTTCGGCAACTTCGCCATCATGGGCATCCTGTTCGTGGTGCCGCAGTACCTGGAGGCCGTCCAGGGCTTCGACTCCTTCGGCACCGGCCTGCGCGTGCTGCCGCTGATCGGCGGTCTGATGGTGTCCGCCGGCCTGAGCGAGAGCCTGGTGCCGAAGATCGGCGCCCGGGTGGTCGTCCCGATCGGTCTGGTCGTCCTCGCCACCGGCGTCTTCCTCGGAGCGGCCACCGGCACCGGCAGCGGCTACGGGTACACCGCGCTGTGGCTGTCGATCATCGGTGTGGGCTTCGGCCTCGCCATCGTCCCGTCCACCAGCATCGTGATGGCCTCGCTGCCGAAGGAGAACACCGGCGCCGGCACCAGCGTGCTGGAGACCCTCCAGCAGGTCGGCGGCGTCCTCGGGGTCGCCGGACTGGGCAGCCTGCTCAGCGCCGGGTACCTGAGCCGCATCTCGGTGGACGGGCTGCCCGAGCCCGCCGCCGCGGCCGCCAAGGACTCGGTGGCGGCTGCCAACGCCGTCGCCGAGGAGCTGCAGGACCCGGGGCTGCTGGCTTCGGCCCACAGCGCCTTCGTGCACGGCATGAGCTCGGTGCTCACCGTCTCCGGTGTCGTCTCGCTGGTCGCGGCCGTCCTCGCCGCGATCTTCCTGCCCTCGCTGGTCAAGGGGAAGGACGCGGAGGCGGACAAGACCGCCGCCGCCGACTCCAACGAGACGGCGCAGGTGGGCGTCTGAGGTCCCAGGAGACCATCCAGGGACCCCGCGAACCCCTGCCTCGGGTGCGGCGCTCACCGGATCCCCGGTGGACCCCCGGCGCCGCCCCGGGGCAGGATCTCCCCCGCAGGCCCGGCCGGGCAGCGGGGGCCCCGGGGTGGGAGAACCCCCGCACAGGTGGCGGCCCGCTCCCCCCGGGCCGCCACCGGCGCGACCCCCGCACGGCCGGCCGGCCGCGCGGGTCCGGTGCGTCCGCGGCGGGTTCAGGGCATCAGGGCGAGCGCGTGCTCCACGGTGGCCCGGCGACCGCGCTCGTAGGCGGCCTCGAAGGCCTCCGTGCCGAGGGCGCTCGCGGCCGTGACGGTCACCCGCCCCACTTCGAGGCTGCGGGCCGCCCGGTAGCCGTGCAGGGTGTGCGCCGTGCCGAGGAGTTCGGCGGCCCGCTCGTTCTCGCCGCGGGCGGCGGCGAGCGCGGCGAGACCCTCCGTGGCGGCCGCCAGGGTGCCGTTGTCGGAGACCCGCCGGTCGTGCACGGTGGCCATCGCCTTGGCGTGCCACTCGGCCGCGGCGGCCAGGTCGTCCTCCTGCTCGGCGAGGCACCCCAGCCGGCTGAAGGTGAGGGCGACCATGCGGAGCTGGTCCGCCCGTTCGGCCCGCGGCCCGAGCACCTCCAGGGCGCGCAGCAGCGGCTCGCGTGCGCCGGGCAGGTCGCCCGTGCGCCGGGCGAGGTCGCTGAGTGCCAGCAGGCCGGCGGCGGCGTTCCCGTGCTCGCCGAGCCGCTCGGCGGTGCTCACGCCCCGCTCGATGTCCTCCCTGGCCCGTGCCAGGTCGCCCGCCTCGGCGCGGGCCCGGCCCAGCTGGATGAGGACGAGGGCGCACTGCTCCAGGCCCGCCTCGGCGGTGGCGGAGTCGTAGGCCTCCTCGCCGAGCCGGACGGCCTCGGTGCCGTCGCCCCGGATCAGCGCCAGCTCCAGCAGTCCGCCGATCGCCGCGTTCCGGCCCCAGCGCTCACCCAGGTGCTTGAACTGGCCGTACCCCTGGCCCAGTTCCCGGGCCGCCTCGTCCAGCCGGCCCTCGGTCAGGGCCACGTGGCCGAGGCCCACGTGCGCCGTCGCCTGCACCCAGGGATCGGGGTGCCCGATGATCTCCAGCAGCCCCTGCCGGGCCTCGGGCAGGTCCCCCAGCAGCAGGGCGGAACTCGGCCTGACCAGGAACAGCGCCGGATGCCGCGGTCGCTCGGGGACCCGCTCCAGGGCCGCCGCCACCGCCTGCCGTATGGTCTCCGGATCCGGCTCGGGATCGCCGCTCAGAGTGGCCACCAGGACGGCGATGTAGGTGCACATCGCGTAGGCGTCCGCGAGGCCGGGCGGCGGTGTGTCGCCGACGAGCTCGCGCACCGCGAGCGCCCAACTGCCGGCCTCGGTGGCGTAGTCGCAGATGATCCAGAACCAGACGAGCGCGCCCAGCAGCCGCAGGGCGGTGGCCGCGTCCCCGGTCTCGATGACGTGGCCGAGCGCCGCGTGGTAGTTGTCCCGCTCGGCGCTCAGCCGCATCGCCCAGTGCAGCTGGTCCTGGCGGCGCAGCTCCGGCTCGGCGCGCTCCGCCAGGGCCAGGAAGCAGGCGGCGTGGGCGGACCGGGTGCTCGCCGCCTCGCCGGACTCCTCCAGCCGTTCGGTGGCGTACGCCCGGACGGTCTCCAGCAGGTGGTAGCGGACCTCGCCGTCGCCGTCCTCGCCCCGGCCGTCGCCCGAGGCCATCACCAGCGACTTGTCGATCAGCGAGGCGATCACGTCGACCACGTCGACGCCGTCGACCACCGGGCCGGGGCCGCCGCCGGGCGCGGGGGCCCCGGTACCGCCCGGCGCGCACACCTGCTCGGCGTTCTCGGGCGTGGCGCCGCCGGCGAACACCGAGAGCCGCCGCAGCACGCCGCGCTCGGCGTCGTCCAGCAGCTCCCAGCTCCAGTCGACGACCGCCCGCAGCGTCTGGTGGCGGGGGAGCGCGGCCCGGTCCCCGCCGCTGAGCAGCCGGAACCGGTTGCCGAGCCGGGCGGAGATCTGGCGCAGGGTCAGCGAACGCATCCGGGCGGCCGCCAGCTCGATCGCCAGCGGGATGCCGTCCAGCGCCCGGCAGATGCCGACCACCAGGGGCGCGGTGGCCGCGTCCACCCGGAAGCCCGGCCGGACCGCCGCCGCCCGGTCGGCGAACAGCCGTACGGCGGCGTGCTCCAGGGCCTCCCGGGGGTCCTCGCCCGGCAGGGGCAGCGGCAGCGAGGGCACCGGGCAGAGCGTCTCGCCGGTGATCCCCAGCGGTTCGCGGCTGGTGGCCAGGATGCGGACCTGCGGGGCCCGCGCCAGGAGCTGCGCGGCGAGCCGGGCCACGGCGTCCAGCAGGTGCTCGCAGTTGTCCAGGACGAGGACCAGCCGCCGGTTCTCCAGGGCGTCGAGCAGCCGCTCGACGGACGACCCGACGCCGCCCCCCGGCTCGCCCACCCGCATCACGTCGGGCACGCCCACCGCGACCAGCACGGCCTGCGGGACGTCGGCGGGCGAGCTGACGGGCGCCAGCGGCACCAGCCAGACGCCGTCCGGGCTCTCCTCCACCAGCCCGGCGGTGACCTCGGCGGCCAGCCGGGTCTTGCCGGCGCCGCCCGGCCCGGTGAGGGTCACCAGGCGGGCGGTGCGCAGCAGCCGTTCGACGGTCGCGCACTCCTCCTCGCGGCCCACGAAACTGGTCAGCGCGGTCGGCAGGTTGGTGCGCCGGGGCGACCGGAGCGCGGCCCCGGCGTCCTCCACCGGGTCCCGCGCGCCCGTCCGCGCCGGGGACTGCGCCGGTGCCCGGTCCACGGGCGGTCCGGGGCGCGGCGCCGGTTCGGACACCAGCTCGCCGCGCAGGATGGCCAGGTGGAGCGCCGCCAGCTCGGGGGAGGGGTCCACGCCGAGCCGTTCGGCCAACTCGCGCCGGGTGTCCTCGTACACGTCCAGGGCGGTGGCCTGCCGGCCGGCCGCGAACAGGGCCCGCATCAACTGGCCGCGCAGCCGCTCCCGGAGCGGGTACGCGGTGGTGAGCCCCTCCAGCTCGGCGACCAGGTGGCTGCCCTCGCCGAGCAGCAGATCGGCCTCGACCCGGCCCTCGGTGGCCGTCAGGCGCAGCTCCTCCAGGCGGTTGGCGGTGGCGCTCGCGAACGCGGCGTCGGCGACCTCGGCGAGGGCCGGGCCGCGCCACAGGCCGAGGGCCCGGCGCAGCACCGCCGCCCGCTCCCCGGCGTCCTGCAGCCCGCGGGCCGAGGCCACCAGGCGCTCGAACTCGACGGCGTCGATCTCGCCCGGCGGCACGGTGAGCCGGTAGCCGCCGGCGACGGCCGCCACGAGGTCCCGTCCGCCGGCGCCGCGCAGTCGGGACACCAGGGTGTGCAGGGCGTTGCCGGGGGCGGCGGGCGGTGAGGACTCCCAGAGGTCCTCGATCAGGCGTTCGGACGTGACCGTGCGCCCCCCGTCGATCGCCAACCGGATCAGCAGGGTCCGAAGCCGCTGCCCGCTCACCTCTACGGGCCGGGCCGCACCGTCCCGCATTTCCAGCGGGCCCAGGATGCCGATACGCACGTGACCAACCTCCACGCGCCATTGTGCCAGTTCCGGGTGGGAGTTCACCCACCGGCCGGCGCGCGCCGCGCCGCCGGCGGACGCGCCGGCGCTCCCCGCGCAGCGGGCGGGGCGGCCGCGGGCCCGTACCGGAACAGCAGGTGACAGGGCCGTGCAGGCGCCCTCGCTGTCGGTTAACGAGCTCTTAATGCGCAGTCAGTGCACAGGCGGATGCGCCGTGGCACAATCGCGTCCGGACACTGCCGAGTGGGGCGGCGGGTGGGGGCCGAGGGACGGCCGGAGATCGGGGGCCGCCACCAGTGGCCCACCGCTGTGCGATGAATCCGCCACCGGCCGCGCGGGTCGGCGCGGGCCCGGACCGGGCCCGATGCCAGGTGAGAACCCTTGTTCCGCACGCGCTTCCACCCTGCGGAATCCGCGGGTGTGGCTGGAACCCGTCCTAGCCGCCGCATCGGTCACACGGCCATCATTCGGTTTTGAGCACCACGGTCACACCAGAGGCGAGTCGGGCTGTCACCGGAGGAGTCTGCGCGGACGGCGTCGCGAATCTCGGCCGCGCCGACGCCGGCGGAGATCGGTTGCGCTGTAGATCACCATGGATACACTCAGTCACCAATGCTACCGGGGGACGGCACTTGATGTGGTTGGTGGAGAGAGACAACGAAATTTCCGTGCTCACACGACTCCTTGAGAGATGCGTCAAGGGCACGGGTGCAGTGGCGGAGGTGACCGGTCCGGTCGCCAGCGGCAAGACGGCACTGCTCCAGGCACTGGCCGAACGCGCGGTGGGAGTCGGCGCCACCTTCCTCGGCGCGACCGGTTCGCGTGCGGAACGGGACCTGCCGATGGGCCTGGTGAACCAGCTCCTGCACAGCATCGACGTGCCGACCGAGGGCGTCGCACAGGTCCAATGGGTGCTGGACGGCACGCTCGCGGCCACCCTCTACGAACACGAGGGGCACCAGCTCGAACCCGACCCGGAGGAGATCGGAGCCGGCCCGGCGGTGCCGCCGGCCGCCCTCCACGGGCTGTGCAAGGTGCTGTTCGCCCTCGCGGAGCGCGGACCGGTGGTCATCGGCATCGACGACGTCCACTACGCGGACCCGGCCTCGCTGCGCTTCCTGCTCTACCTGGCCCGCCGCCTGAGCACCACCCGGATCCTGCTGGTCTTCACCATGTCCAACCGGCTCCAGTTCCACCGGCCGGTCTTCCAGACCGAGTTCCTGCACCACCTCAGCTCGGTGCGGGTGCGCCTGGCCCCGCTCTCGCGGCGCGGCGTGGGCGAACTCCTGGCCGGCCAGCTCGACAGCGCGGCCGCCCGCAAGCTGGCACCCGACTGCCACCGCATCAGCGGCGGCAACCCGCTGCTGGTCCGGGCCCTGGCCGAGGACTACCAGTTCTTCGCCGGCTACTCGCCCGACAAGCTGGTGCCCGGCGACGCCTTCGGGCGGGCCGTCGCCACCTGCCTCTTCCGCTGCGACACGCCCACCCGCCAGGCCGCCAAGGCGCTGGCCGCCCTCGGCGAGCACGCCACCGCGCCCGTGCTGGCGGAGATGCTCGAACTCAGCGCCGACGCCGTGGCCGACGTGCTCAGCGGCCTGGCCGCCGTGGGCCTGCTGGAGGACGGCGCCTTCCGCCACGAGGGCGTGCGCGCCGCCGTCCTCCAGGGCATGCCGTCCGAGGAGCGTGCCGCACTTCACGCGCGCGCCGCCGAGGCCCTGCACGCGCTCGGCGCTCCGGCCGGCACCATCGGGAGACATCTCGTCGCCGGTGGCGGCGTGGAGGCCGACTGGCAGCTCGACACCCTGTGCCAGGCCGCCGCCGAGGCGCTGCAGTTGGACGACGTGACCCTCGCCGTCAGCTGTCTCCGGATGGCACTGTCGCTGTGCGCCGACCCGGTCCGCCAGGGCCGGATCCGCTCCAGCCTGCTGCGCGCCGAGTGGCGGATCAACCCGCTGGCCGCCGCCCGCCACCTGCCCGAACTCGTCTCGGCCGCCCGCGAGCAGCGGCTCAACTGCCGTGACCGCGTCGGCCTGATCGGACAACTGCTCTGGCACGGCCGGCTCGACCAGGCCGCCGAGGTGTTCCACAGCATCAAGGACCACCGCCGGCACGCCCACGCCTCCCTGTCGCCCCATCAGGACTTGCTCGGGATAGCCCTCTTAGCCTCGCAGTCCTTCCCGGAGATGTCCGACCAGCTCAGGCCGGTGGCCCTGCACATCGAACCGCTCGACGCAGCCGGAGCCCGCCACCCGCAGGCCCGCGCGGCCGCCGCCCTCGCCACCGTCCTGACCACCGGCTCCGACGAGGCCGCCGCCGACGAGGCCGTCGGCACCGCCGAGGAAGTGCTGCAGTGCAGCCGGCTCGACGACACCACCCTCACCGCCGTGGTCACCGCCCTGATGTCGCTCGTCTTCGCCAACCGCATCGACCGGGCCGCCTACTGGTGCCGCCTCCTGAGCACCGACATCGCCGGCCGGCGCGCCCCCACCTGGCAGGCCCTGCTCGCCGCCGTCCAGGCCCTCATCCACGTACGGCGCGGGCAGCACTCCGAGGCGGAGAAGGCCGCCCGTACGGCCCTGACGGTGGTGCCCGTGCGGGCCTGGGGCGTCGCGGTGGGCGTGCCGATCGCCGCCGCGCTGCTGGCCGCGGTGCCCGCCGGCCGCACCGAGGACGCCGCCTCCTACCTGACCATGCCCGTGCCGGAGGCGATGTTCGGCACCCCCTGCGGCCTGCTCTACCTGCACGCCCGGGGCCGCTACTACCTGGCCACCAACCGGGTGCACGCGGCGCTCGGCGACCTGAACACCTGCGGTGAGCTCATGCAGAAGTGGGGGATCGACCTCCCCGCGCTGGTGGCCTGGCGCGCCGAGGTCGCCGGTGCCTACCTGCGGCTGGGCCGGGTCCAGGAGGCCTCCGAACTGCTCCACGACCAGCTCTCCCGGCTCGGCACCCGCGACAGCGCGACCCGCGGGCGCACCCTGCGGCTGCTGGCGCTCACCCTGTCGGACCCCGCCCAGCGGCTGCGCCCGCTGAACGAGGCCGTCGAGCACCTCTCGGGCAGCGGTGACCAGTACGAGAAGATGCTCGCCGTGGCCGAACTGGGCCGTACGCACCGCAGACTCGGCGACGAGACGGCCGCCCGGCTCCAGGACTGGCGGGCCCGACGGCTCGCCGAGCAGTGCGACGTGCCGCTGCCGGCGGACCTCGCGGCGGAGCCGCCCGCCGACGCGGTGCCCCAGCAGCCCAGGGTGCTGCCGCAGCGGGTCGAGCAGGCCGCGCCGGCCACCGAACTCAGCCACGCCGAGCGGCGGGTTGCGGCCCTGGCGGCGGACGGGCACACCAACCGGGAGATCGCCCTCAAGCTGTACATCACCGTCAGCACGGTGGAGCAGCACCTGACCCGTGCCTACCGCAAGCTGCGCGTCAACCGCCGTGCGGACCTGCCGCTCGACCTGCTGTCGGAGGAGGTCGCCACCTCCTGCGCGGAGGGAGCGGGGTCCGCCGCCGGGCCACGGTGACGACCGGGGCCGACACCGGTGCTTCCGGTCCGGCGGCGGGTCGTCAAGCGCGGCTTTAGCGGGACTTTCGCCGGTAGGGGCACGGTGGCCGGACGACGAAACCAGACAACGCGCCCCGCCGGTTGCCGGTCTGCCGCCGGGGCGGGAGGGAGTGGTCCGGTCATGAATTCCAGTCAGGCCAACGTGATCCTGTGTGGCGGCCCGATGTCCGAGCGACCCGAGAACGAGCGACTGACCACGGTGGGAGACGTCAGCCAGGTCCTCAAGCTCCCGATGGGCAGTCACTACGAGCACTTCTGGCCCACTCCGGAGGAGCAGACGGTGGACGGCCGCCCCTTGGTGGTCTTCGCCTGGAGTCACCGCACCTACGTGGCTGAGTAGCCCCGCCCGCGCCGCCGAGTGGGGCACCCCCCGCTCGGCCGCGCCGGCGCAGCAACGGCGCCTGCTCGAAAGGCCTTTGCTCGAAAAGCCGTTGCTCGAACGGCGGGTGAGGGAAAGGCCCGCGCGGGAACGGCCGGCGCAGGAACGGCCGGCGCAGGAACGGCCGGTGAACGAGCGGGGGCGCGGCGGACCGGGAGGGGACGTGCCCCGGACGGCCGCCCGCGAGCGTCGAATCCTCTGCACATCAACGGAGTTGGCGGCTCCGAGCAATCCGGGCCGGGCCGGCCCCGCCGATCCCGTGCCGTCCGCCGCCGGGGTCCGACCGCAGGACCGAGCCGCTCGACGCGATCGTGGTGGCTCCCGACCCGGTGATCCACGGGGGCGCCGCCGCACCGTGCGAAGTCGACCCGGGGTGCCCACCCGTCGGCCCCCCGAGCGTCGCACCCACCCAGGACAGGCCGCCGCCCGCGCCCGGGAGACGATCCGGCGCGGAGTGCGGATGCCGGCCGCCACCGACACCTGCGCCGGCACCCGTCGACACGGGAGCGACTCTCGCCGAATCGGCGCGGCGATCCCCCAAGTCCGCACCCGGACGGCGCTTTTCGGCCGGATGGCGTCGTCCGGCCGGCAGGCCGCGATCCGCGCGGGTGGGCCGGCCGAGCCCCCGGGGTGACTCCGGGGCGGAGTGACGCGGGTCACAGGAGTGGATCGGGGGGTCGTGCCCCTCTTCCTTCTGACAGCGATCACCCCGTACCGGGCCCGCCGCACCGAAGGAGCCGCCGTGACCACCGAGAGCCCCGCCACGTCCGACCGTCCCCTCCCGGCCGTCGAGGGCGTCACCCACCGTTTCGTCACCGTGCGGGGCGTGCGGTTCCACGTCGCGGAGGCCGGTGCGGGGGAGCCCGTCCTGCTGCTGCACGGCTTTCCCCAGCACTGGTACGCCTGGCGCGCGGTGATTCCCGAACTCGCCCGGGACCACCGGGTGTTCGCCGTCGACCTGCGGGGCTGCGGCTGGTCCGACGCCCCGCGCGACGGCTACCAAGGGACGGCCCTGATCGAGGACGTGCTCGCCCTGCTGGACGCCCTCGGGCTGGACCGGGTGCGACTGGTCGGGCACCAGTCGGGCGGCTGGCTGGGGTTCCGGCTCTGCCTGGCGGCGCCCGACCGGTTCAGCGCCTTCCTCGCGGTGAACAGCTCGCACCCCTGGCCGCGCCGACGCTTCGGCCTGCCGCTGTACGCCTGGCGGTACTGGTACACCGCCCTCTGGGAGTATCCCGGGGTGGGGCGGCGGGTGTTGCGGCACTGCCCCGCGGTCACCCGGTCCCTGCTGCGGTACTGGGCGGGCCGGTCCGCTCGGGTGGACGAGAGCGCGCTGGAGGAGTTCGTGCAGGCCCATCGCCCTTCGCGGCGCGCCCGGGCGGGCGAGCAACTGCTCTGGCAGTTCGTGCTCCACGACATCCCCGCACTCGCCCGGGGCCGGTACCGCGACCGGCGCCTGACGGTGCCGACCCTGCTGCTCCTGGGCGACCGGGATCCGGTGGTCCGGCCGGAACCGCTCACCGGTGCGCAGGAGTTCACCGAGGCGCTCACCGTCCGGGTGGTCCCGGGCGGGCACCTGTTGCCCGAGCAGGCCCCCGGGGTGGTCGCCGCCGCCGCCCGCGAGCACTTCGGCCGGCCGTGAGCGCGGCCGAGCCGGTACCCGCCCCGGCTGAACTCCCGCACGTGGAGCCGGCGTTGATCCGGGCCGCCCAGCGCGGCGATCCGATCGCGCTCGGCGACCTGATGGACCTGCTGGCCCCGTACGTCGGCCGGATCTGCGGCCCGATCGCGCTGCAGGACGGCCCGGACGCGGCCCAGGAGACGCTGATCGTGGTGCTCCGCAGCATCGGCCAACTCCGCGACCACAAGGCCCTGTACGGCTGGGTCAGGACGATCGCGGTCCGGGAGGCGGTGCGGGTCGCGGTCCGGGCGAAGCGGGTGTCGGGCGAGCCGTCGGAGGTGCCCGCCGCCGGCGCCGACCAGCACCTGGCCACCGACATCCGGGACGTGCTGGCGCGGCTGAGCGCCGAGCACCGGGCGGTGCTCGTCCTGCGGGACGTCGAAGGCGTGGACGAGGCGACCGCGAGCTCGTTGCTCGCCGTACCGCCCGGCACGGTACGGTCGCGGCTCCACCGGGCCCGGCAGAGCTTCCGGAAGGTGTGGGAATCATGAGCCGGGACTGGCCGGAGGCCGAACTCGACCCGATCCGACGGCTGCGCGTGCTGGCCGCGACCACACCGGGCGCCCTGTACCACCGCGAGATCGTGCTGCCCGTCCCGTTCGACCGGGTCTGGGCGGTGGCCTCCGACCTGGAGCGCGAACTCCCCGTCCTGCTCTCCACGGTGAGGTCCTTCACCGTGACGGCGGCCGAGGGCGAGCGCCTGCGGGCCCGCGCGGTGGGCACCCTGGGGCAGCGGGCCGAGTTCGAGGTCGTCCTGCGCGAGGGCTGGTGCCTGATGCGCAGCCGCTTCGTGGTCGGGGCGATGGCCGCGACGCCGGAGGGGGACGGCACCAGGTTCGGCTCGCTCGGCGGCTTCCGGGTGCCCGGCGCCCGCCTGCTGCGCCCGGTGCTCGGCGGCCTGGGGGACCGGGCGGTGCGGCGTCTCGCGGAGCATCCGGCCCTGCGCGGCTGAGGCGGGGCGGGGCCGGGTCGGCCGGGGGAGTGGGGCGGCCCGGTCACCGCGCGGCCGCGGCGAGGCACGTTGCGAGAAGCCAACGCGGTCGCGCTGCGCGCAGGATTGCTGCGGGCACCGGCCCCGCCCAGGGCGGGCGCCGCCGCCGGTGGTCGCGGTGCCGGTCGGCCCCGCGGCGCCGGCGGGGCGGGATCCCGGGCCCGGACGGGGCTGCCCGGCCGTACGTCGGGTGCGGCCGGGCAGGGCCCGGTCCGGCGCGGCGACCTAGCGAAAGGACGACCGAAATGCTGGTGTGCGTGACGGGTGGTACCGGGTTCGTCGGCGCCCACTCGGTGGCGGCCCTCCTGCGGTCGGGGCAGCAGGTCCGCCTGCTGGTCCGGGACGAGGCCGGCGTGGGCCGGGCGCTGCGCCCCCTCGGGATCGATCCCGCGGCGGTGGAGGTGCTGGTCGGCGACGTGACCGACCCGGACGCGGTGGCCAAGGCGGTGGACGGCGCCGAGGCGGTGCTGCACGCGGCCTCGGTCTACTCCTTCGACAGCCGGCGCGCCGACGAGATGCGGCGGACCAACGTTCGCGGCACGGCGCTGGTGCTGTCCGCCGCGGCGGCCGCCGGTGCCCGGCGGGTGGTCCACGTGTCGAGCGTCGGCGCGCTGTTCCCGGCCGAGGGGCCGGTGATCCGCACGGACTCGCCGGTCGGCGAGCCCCGCGAGGTGTACCTCGCCACCAAGGCCGCCGCCGAGCGGGTGGCGCGCGACCACCAGGCGGCGGGCGCCCCGGTGGTGATCACCTACCCGCCGGCCCTGCTGGGTCCGCACGATCCCCACCTGGGGGACCAGAACTCCCGTCTGCGCAACGAACTGCGCGGGCTGATGCCGCTGTGGCCCGGCGGCGGCCTGCCGGTGGGGGACGTCCGGGACACCGCGGCGCTGCACGCGGCGCTGCTCACCGGCCCGGCCGACGGGCCCGGCCGCCACTTCGGCCCCCAGCACTTCCTGACCACCCGCGCGTACGTCCGGGCGGTCCGGGAGGCCACCGGACGCACCCTGCCGGCGCTGTACCTGCCGGCCCGGGCGATGTTGCCGTTCGGCCGGCTGACGGGCGCGGTCCAGCACGTCTGGCCCTGGCACATCCCGGCCGAGTACGGCGCGGTGTACACCTGCGCGGTGGCGGTGCCCGCCGAGGGGGACGCTCCGCTGGGCATCGCGCCCCGGCCGGTGGCCGAGACGATGGCGGACACCGTCCGGTGGCTGTACGAGCAGCGTCACGTGACGGGCCGTCAGGCCGGTCGCCAGGCCGGGCCGCCACCGGGCGCGCCCCGCGGAGGGGGAGGACGAGGATGATCACGGACGACGACGCGGCGGCGCCGGAGCGCTGGGAGCGACTGACGGAACGGCAAGGGTACGAGCGCACCAGGGAGAGCATCACCGGGCTGCTGGCAGGCCGCCCGGAGCTGTCCGGCGTCCCCGTCGCCGCCTGCCCCGGATGGACCGTGCGGGACGTGCTCGCGCACCTCCTGGACGTCTGCAAGGGGGTGGTGAACGGAGTGCCGAGACTGCCGCTGGAGCGGCCGGATCCGGACAACGAGGCCGACCTCGCCGAACTCCTCGGCCGCTGGCCCGGGTTGTCCGCACAGTTGCCGGACCGGTTCGAGGGGCTGCTCGGGTACAAGATGACGATGGACATCCTGACCCACGAGCTGGACCTGCGGCGCGCCCTCGGCGAGCCGGTGCCGGCCGAGCCCCCCGCGCTGCCCGGGTCGATGGACCTGGTCACGCTGGGCATGGGCCTCACCGTGATCGATCAGGGGCTGCCGGCGCTGCTCCTCGAAACCCCGGGCGCCTCCTGGCTGGTCGGTCGGGGGGATCCGGTCGTCACCGTCCGCGGGCACCGGCACGACCTCTTCCGCTCGCTCACCGGGCGGCGCACCCTGCGGCAGATCGCCCGACTGGACTGGAGCGAGCCGCCCGACAAGTGGCTGCCGGCCTTCACCTGGCCCCCGTTCCAGCCGCCGGAGGAGCCCTTCGAGCCCATGGCGGACGGGAGCTGAGGCCGGCCGCCCCCGCCGCGCACCCCCGACCGGGACCCCGCCCCGACCCGACCCCCCGACCTGACGCCGCCGCGACCGGGCCCCGCCCCGACCAGGGCCGGGGCCCGGCCGCGGCGTGCGCGGACACCGGCGCGGGCGGCTCCGGGCCGCACCGGCCGCACGGCCCGGACCGGGCACGTTGGGAGAAGACCCGCGGCCCGCGGGTGCTGATCATCTGTAGGGCCGATCCGAATCGGACCGGGGACGCGCACAGTTGACGATGGAGGGCCTCATGAGTGACGCGGACGCCGGCAGGGCCGGCCTCGGCCGGAGGGCGATCCGGATCGGCTCGGTCGCACTGCGACACGCCGGCCGGGCAGTGGGTGGAGCGGTGTTCAGCCGGGGCGAGGAGGGAACGGTGTCCGCGCGGTTGGCCGTCGCCGCGCCCACCATGCTCACCGAGCTCGGCCCGTTCTACGTCAAGGTGGGCCAGCTGCTGAGCACCCGGCGCGATCTGCTGCCGGAGCGGTGGTGCGGCGAGCTCGGCCGGCTCACCGACACGGTGCCGGCGCCCTCCCGGGCGGAGCTGGAGGCCGTGCTGACCGAGGAGTTCGGCCCGGTCGGGCAGTGGCCGTTCCAGTCCTTCGAGTGGGAGCCGGTGGGCAGCGGGAGCATCGCGACGGTGCACCGCGCGGTGCTCGCCGACGGCTCGGTGGTCGCGGTGAAGATCCGCCGCCCCGGCATCGTGCCGGTCATCAGCGGGGACTTCCGGCTGGCCGCGGCGATGGCCCGGCTGGCCGGCAAGCTGCCGGGGATGCGCCGGCTGCCCGCCGAGGAGATGCTCGGCCAGGTGGGGGCCGCCGTCCTGGCGCAGGCCGACCTCGCCGCGGAGCGTGCCTCGCTGACGCAGCTGCGCGCCAACCTGGCGGGGGTGAAGGGGGTCCGGCTGCCCGCACCGGTGGAGGGCCTCGGCAGCGAGCAGGTGCTGGTGATGGAGTTCCTGGACGACCTGCGGGACTTCCGCCCCGAGCCGTACAGCCCGCAGGAGCGTCGTGACGCCATGCAGCGGGTGCTGCGCACGGTGTACCAGATGCTCTTCCTGGACGGTCTGGTCCACTGCGACCTGCACCCGGGAAACCTGCGGCTGGACGGCTCGGGGGACGTCGTCCTGCTGGACGCCGGCTTCGTGGTGCGACTGCCCGAGCAGGTGCGCCGGCACTTCGGCGAGTTCTTCCTCAGCATGGCGCTCGGCCGGGGCCGGCGCTGCGCCGAGATCGTGATCGAGAGCGCGGCGCGGGTGCCGGAGGACTGCGATCTGGAGGCCTTCCGGACGGCGGTCGAGCAACTGGTCGGGGACGCCTCGGCGGTGGTCGCCGCGGACTTCAACCTGGCCGCCTTCGCGCCGAAGCTGTTCAAGCTGCAGCGCCGGTTCGGGATCTTCGCAGCCGCGGAGTTCGCCTTCCCGCTGCTGTCGCTGCTGGTCCTGGAGGGGATGATCCACAGCTTCGATCCCGGCGTGGACTTCCAGGGGGAGGCGGTGCCGGTCCTGATGCAGGCCGTCGGGATGCCGGAGGAGCAGCCGGAGGGCTGATCCGGCCCGGCGGGATGGTTCCGGCCGACCACCCCGCCCGTCGGGGCCGGCGGTGCCCGGCGGCTCAGGCCCCGGGCACGACGGCGGCGGCCACCCCGGGGGACCTGTTCGGCACGGACGCCTCCAGGGGCTGCCAGCCGTCGAGTTCGGGCAGTGACAGCAGGATGGGGATGTCCAGGCTGCACGGCGGGCGGGTCATGATGTCGGCCTCGACGCAGGCGCCGGCGCAGATCACCACCGGCTTCTGGGTGGCCCCGATGAACAGGGGCTGGCGGACCCACGGTCTGGGCTCGACGGGCCGTCTCGACACCACGGCGACCCGGATGGACCACTGGCCGTCCGGCAGGCCGACGAGACGGTAGCGGCCGGAGCCGTCGAGGATGTCGCAGGACTTGGGCTGGCCCTCGGGAATCGATTCCTTGAAGGCGGCCACGTAGATGCGGATCGGGTGGTCCGATTCGGGGACGTAGATCTCGCCCTGGACGGATCCCCGGTGGGCGGTCGGGTTTCCGGGGCGCAGCGCGATCGGGGCGGCGCTCATGCCCAGTTGGGACATCAGTCGGAAGCGCGCGGGCGGGACTCCGACACTGCGGGTGAAACGGCTGGTGAAGGTACCTAAACTGTTGTATCCCACCATGATGGAGATGTCGGTGACGCTCACCGACGTCTCCAGCAGGAGCTTCTTGGCCATACAGAGGCGGACGGCTGCGAGGAAGCGGCTGGGCGATGTCCCGGTCAGGGTCCGGAATACCCGCGAGAAGTAGAACTTGCTCAATATCGCCGTATCCGCTATATCGGTCAGTGTCAATGGTTCGTCGAACCGTTCCCACATGGTCGCGACGGCTCGCTCGACAGCGTCATGCAAGGAAGCTCTCCATTCCCCTGGGGTGGATGCCCTATTTGTGCTGCTGTATTGGCGGATTGAGCCTAGCGAGGGGGGTCGGTGGACGCAATGGTGCCTATTGGTCTACGGACTGATCAGCCGTGGGCGGTCGCCACCCATTGGGCGTGGAATCCGTGCGGGACCCGGACCGGCAGCGGGACGACCGCGATCGGCGGACCGGTGAAGTCGGCCGTGTCGAGGACCACCAGCTCCCCGCGGTCGGTGCGGCTGTCGTGGACGAGGCTGAGCAACCAGCCGTCGCCCTCGGGCGCGTGGGCGGTGCGCGGTACGAAGACGGCCTCGCCGCCCTCGCGGCCGGGGCCCCACTCGTGGGTGTCCGTTCCGCCGGTGGCCAGATCGTGCCGCAGCAGGGTCGGGCCGGCCAGCGCGCCGCCCTCGCCCGGCCGCAGGCCCACGGTGAAGGCGTAGCGGTGCGGCGATCCGGCGAAGCGCTCGTCGATCCGGGGGAACTCCTGTACACGGTCGTCGAGTTGCGTCTCCAGCACGGTGCCGTGGCGGCGGTCCACGGTCCACCGCCACAGGGTGGGGTCGGACTCGGTGGGGTGCAGCGGGTCGCGGTCGAAGGCCCGCTCGTGGCGGATCACGTCGATGACCGTGGTGTCGCCCCGCTCGTAGGCGTTGACCGGGTGGAAGACGAAGCAGGGGTCGATCTCCAGCCACAGCACGTCGGCGTCGGAGCCGTCGCGCGGCAGCAGGCCGAGCCGGGCGCCGTGGTTGTCGTCCCAGGTGTAGGGCACCCGGGAGCCGGCGGCGGCCGCCCGCGGGTCGAAGGTGACCGGCAGGTCGTAGACGATGGCGTGCCGGTCGGTGAGCGAGAAGGCGTGCACCATCGGGGTGCCCTTGACGGTGATCGGTTCGGCCCGCCGGACCAGGCCGAGCGCGTCGACGGTGAGGTGGGTGAGGTGCGGCCTGGTGTGGTCGTAGGCGATGGCGTGGAGCTCCCCGGTGAGCGGGTCGCAGACCGGGTGGGCGGCGAAGCCGGCCGGGAGGGTGCCGTCGAAGTCGATCCTGGCCAGCGTTTCGAGTTCGGGGCCGAGCTGGAGCGGGAGCGCGCCGCCGTCCCCGAGGGCGAGGGTGCGCCCGGCGTGCCGGACCAGGCCCGCGTTGGTGGTGTCGCAGAGCCCGCGGCGGGGCCCGGGGGTGGGGAGTTCGCCGAGCGCGCGGGCCACCCGGTCGCTGCGCAGCAGGCGGTTGCGGTACCACTCGGCGCGACCGCCGCGCAGCCGCAGGCCGTGCACCATGCCGTCGCCGGCGAAGGCGTGGTCGAGCGCGGGGTCGTGGGCGCCGAGCGGGTTGGCGCCGATCCGCAGCAGGGTGCCGTCGAGCTCGGCCGGGAGCCGGCCGTGGACGGCGAGGTCGGTGTGGGTGCTCTCCTCCGCGACGGGGCGGTACCCGCTGCTCAGGAGGTGTGAGGTGGTGTGGGTGTGCTGGGCGGGCATCGGACGTCCCCCTTGCATATCGACGTTATATAACGCTGTTGTATGAAGGTTCGCCCCGTCATGAGAGGATGTCAAGAGTGAGCCCACGCCGGATCGACCCCACGCTTGGACCCCAACTCGTCGAGACCGCTGCCCGGTTGCTCGCCGAGGAGGGCCCCAAGGCGCTGTCGACCCGGCGGCTCGCGGCAGAGGTGGGCACCTCGACGATGGCCGTCTACACGCACTTCGGCGGCAAGGGCGACCTGGTCCGGGCGATGGTGCGGGAGGGCTTCAGCTACCTCAACCGCAGCCTCACCGAGGTCCGCGAGAGCGAGGACCCGATCGCCGACGTCGCGGTGCTCGGCTGGGCGTACCGCCGCAACGCCCTGGAGCACCGCAACCTCTACACCGTGATGTTCGGCAGCTCCGTGCTCGGCAGCTTCTCGCTCGCCGACGAGGACCGCCAGCACGGCCGGTACACCCTGGAGACCCTGATCCGGGCCGTCGCCCGCTGCATGGCGGACGGCAGGCTGCGCCCCGGCGACCCGCAGGCCGTCGCGCACCAGCTGTGGATCTCGCTGCACGGCCTGGTCACCCTGGAACTCGGCGGCTACCTGATCCCGCCGAACGACCCGGACACCTGCTTCGAGGCCCAGGTCGCCGGCCTCCTGATGGGCGCCGGCGCCGACCCCGAGGCCACCCTCGCCGCCCTGCGGCGGGCACGCGAACGGCGGACCTGAGCGCCTCGCGCGCGGGCCCGCCGTCACCTGTGCGGCCTGCTCAGTGCGCCGCGTTCCAGGGCGCGGTGGGGAACCAGATGTAGCCCAGGCGGCCCAGGATCCGCACGTCCCAGTAGACCAGCGTGAAGACGCCGGCCACCAGGAAGGCCACCGCCGTCACCGCCGCCACCCGGCCGGGTGACGCGGACAGCCAGCGCTGCAGCCGCCCGCCCAGCCCGTAGGTCAGCGCGATCACCAGCACCGACATCACCAGGATGTTGCCGACGGACTGCAGGACGAACGCAGCGGCCCCGTACAGCGGGTTGTGCGTGGCGGCCGCGTGCCGGAAGAGGTCCCGGAACAGCGGGTACGGGCGCCCGATCAGGAACCCGCCGACCAGCACCCCCAGCACCACCATCCGCGCGTTCGGACGACGTCGGGACAGCGGACCCAGCGGGTCGGGCACCACACCCGCCGCGGCCAGTCCGAGCACGATCATGGCCAGCCCGATCAGCCCGAAGGCGATCATCGACTGGGCGCTGCGCGCCGAGATCGTGCCCGCCGGGGCCGAGGCCGTCGAGAACTGCGGCATCCGGGTGCCGGCGAATCCGACCAGCGCGCCGTACGCCGCCGAGACCGGGATCATCCCGGCCGCCAGCCAGCCCAGCGGCCGGGCGGTGTGCAGCAGCTTCTCGCGGCGCGTGCCGCTCTGGCCCACCATCGGACCCACCGCGCCGAACACCGCGATGTTGCAGGCGGTGAAGGACCCCGCCAGGCCGGAGACGAACGCGAACAGCACCCCGGCCGCGATGCCGGCGATCGGCGTCGTGTGGGCGTCGTGGCCGAGCAGGGCGTTGGCCGTGTTGACGCCGATCTCGGTGTCCACGAGCTTCGAGGACCAGGCGTAGGAGAGGAACAGGGCGAAAGCGACGCTGATCAGGACCAGCAGTCCGCGCCGGCGTGGCAGGCCGCCGGCGGCGAGCGTCGCACCGGGAGGCCCGGTTACTGCTGCCGGCGCACGCTTGAGATCACTCACGTGGGGGTTCTCCTCGGGAGGGGGGCGGTGCGGGACGGCTTGAGTCTGGGGGGGCCGCCGCGGCCGCGGCTTCTTCGGACGTGCCCTTGTTTGGGCACGTTGGAAGAAGCAGTCCGGTCGCGCCGTCCGAATTGACCGCTCCGCCGCCGCTCAACCGGGTGGGCACGCTCGAAGTAGGCGGCCGATCGGGCCAGCGGCAAGGATTTCGGTTGGACAGCTGCGCCCAATAGCAGCCCCGATCTCCGGAGGGACCCATGACGGTTTCTTGGCGCGCTCTCAGGCGCCGGATTCTGACCCCTGATCACTCGGAAACCCAGCTTTCCGTACGCGGTTTCCACGAGAAGAACGCGGCTTCCCGGGATCTCCTGGAAACCGTCGGTTCGACCTTTCTCACCGGCTACGCGCATGTGATGGAGGCACGAACCATCGACGAGGCCGAACTGCGGATGGAGGAGATTCCCGAGCAGTTCCGCGGATTCGCGTACGAGGGCGCCGGAATGGCCGCCGCCATGCTGGACGGTTTCGCCCTCGGAAACGGCCGCAAGGTGGCGGACCTGCTCGCCGGCCGCGGTCGCAACCACAGCTACATGGTGTACGTCGGCGTCGGCTGGGCGATGGCCCGGCTGCCGCGGTTCCGCTGGGCGGCCGTCAGCCCCTCGGACCGGCTGCTGCGGTGGCTGGTGCTCGACGGCTACGGCTTCCACCAGGCGTACTTCAAGACCCGCAAGTACGTCCACGAGCAGTACGAGGAGCCCCGCTTCCCCTGGCCGGCGGACGGGCCGGCCGGGTACGCGCACCGGGTGGTGGACCAGGGCATCGGCCGCGCGATGTGGTTCATCGGCGGTTCCGCCCCCGACGTGGTGGCCGACCTGATCGACCGCTTCCCCGAATCCCGCCGGGAGGACCTCTACAGCGGGTCCGGGCTCGCCGCCACCTACGCCGGCGGCGGCGACGAGGCCGAGCTGCAGGTGTTCCTGCGGCGGGCCGGGAAGTACCGGCCCCAGGTCGCCCAGGCCTCCGCGTTCGCCGCCACCGCGCGGGTGGAGGCCGACCTGGTCATCCCGCACACCGAGCTCGCCGCCAAGTTCTTCTGCGACCTGACGCCGCAGCAGGCGGCCGTCCTGTGCGACGAGGCGCGCCCCGACCCGGTGGTGGACGGCGCGGTGCCGGCCTACGAGGTCTGGCGCCGGCGGATCGCCGAGCAGCTGGTCGCACCCGGCGACGTGGTCGCATGAGCGCCCCCGACGCGGCGCGCACCCGGACCCGGCGGCTGCCGCCCGGCCCGCCCGCGAGCCGGGCGCCCGGACTGCTGGCCAAGATGGCGCGCGACCGGCTCTCCGTGATGACCTCGGCGGCGCTGCGCTACGGCGACGCCGTGCGCCTGCCGCTCGGCCCCAAGACGCTGTTCTTCTTCAACCACCCCGACCACGCCAAGCGGGTGCTGGCCGACAACGCCGCCAACTACCACAAGGGCATCGGCCTGGTGCACGCCCGCCGGGCCCTCGGCGACGGGCTGCTGACCAGCGAGGGCGATCTGTGGCGCGCCCAGCGCAAGGTCATCCAGCCGGTCTTCCAGCCGCGCCGGATCAACCGGCAGACCGGCGTGATCGCGGAGGAGGCGGCCAAGCTGGTCGCCCGGCTGCGCGCGCACGCCGGCGGCGGACCGGTGGACATCCGGGAGGAGATGACCGGGCTCACCCTGGGCATCCTCGGCCGCACCCTGCTCGACGCGGACCTGGGCGCCTACGAGTCCATCGGGGAGTCCTTCGAGGTCGTCCAGGACCAGGCGATCTTCGAGATGATGTCGCTCAGCGCCGTCCCGTCCTGGCTGCCGCTGCCCCAACAGCGCCGGTTCCGCCGGGCCCGGGCCGACCTGGAGCGGATCACCGCGGCGCTGGCCGCCGAGCGCGTCGCCCACCCCACCGAGCACGGCGACGACGTGCTCTCCCGCCTGGTCGAGGCGACCGCCGCCGAGCCGGACGAGACGGTGCGGCGCCAGCGGATGCGCGACGAGCTGGTCACCCTGCTGCTCGCCGGGCACGAGACCACCGCCTCCACGCTGAGCTGGACCTTCACCCTGCTCGACCAGCACCCGCTGGTGTGGGAGAAGGTGCACGCCGAGGTGGTGGAGGTGCTCGGGGACCGCCAGCCGACCACCGAGGACCTGCACCGGCTGACCTACACCTCGATGGTGATCGAGGAGGTGATGCGGCTGCACCCGCCGGTCTGGATCCTGCCCCGCAAGGCGCTGCAGGAGGACGAGATCGGCGGCTTCCACGTGCCGGCCGGCGCCGAGGTGCTGATCTGCCCGTACACGCTGCACCGCCACCCGGAGTTCTGGGAGGCGCCGGACCGCTTCGACCCGGAGCGCTTCGCCCCGGGCCGGGCGTCCGGGCGGCACCGCTACAGCTACATCCCGTTCGGTGCCGGCCCGCGGTACTGCGTGGGCAGCAGCCTGGGTCTGCTGGAGGCCACCGTGGTGGTCGCCGCGGTGGTCCGGGAGCTCAAGCTGGCGAAGGCCCCGGGCCACGTGGTGCGGCCGGAGCCGATGCTGACCCTGCGGGTCCAGGGCGGACTGCCGATGACCGTCCACCCGGTCGACTGAACGGGGCGTGCGGTCAGTCGTCCAGCCGGTGGAAGCCGCCGGCGAAGTAGAGCAGCGGGTCGTCGGCCGCACCGCGGCCGATGTCCAGCACCGACCCGAGGAAGATCGAGTGGTCGCCGCCGTCGTACTCGGCGGTCAGCTCGCACTCCAGCCAGGCCTGTGCGCCCACCAGGACGGGAGCCCCGGTGAACCGGCCCGGCACGGTGTCGACGGCCTCGAACTCCTCCGTGCCGCGCGGCCGGTGGTGGTCCGCGAAGTGCCGGGCCGCCTTCTCCTGGCCGCCGGAGAGGACCGAGACGGCGAAGGCCTGCTCGGCCAGGATCGTCTCGTGCACGGCCGCCGTCCGCAGCACGCACACCAGGATCACCGCCGGGTCGAGCGAGACCGAGGTGAAGGAGTTCGCTGTCATGCCCCTGGGGGCCGTCCGGCCGGCCGTGAGCACGGTGACCCCGGTGGCGAACCGCCCCAGGACGCCGCGCAGTTCGCCGCGGTCGTGGGTCGGGAGGTCGTGGCCGGGCCGGCCGACGGGCAGTCTGTCCGTGGAGGTCATCGGCTACGCCTCGCTCGGGACGGGCACCGGCACGGGCGCGGCCGGTGCGGTGGGCCGCCCGGCGGCCCCGGAGGAGACCGCGAACGGCTCCAGGGCCTTGCGCAGCTCCTCCGGCACCCTGGTCGGCCGGGTGTCGTTGTTCGGCCCGCGCATGCACGCGACCCGCTGCTGACCCCGGGCCACCAGCTCCTCGCCGCCGGTCTCGGTCAGCCGGACGTAGTCGAAGCCGAAGCCGATCTGGGTCTGGGTGAGGTCCTGCAGCCGCATCCGGATCGACAGCTCGTCGAAGGCGGTGATCTCCGCGAAGAACTCGCAGTCCACCTTGAGGGTGAAGAGCTTCAGGTCCTCGCGGATGTCCGCCAGCACCTCCGGGGCCAGCTCGCGCAGGAACATCTCCCGGCAACGACCCTGCCAGCGCAGGTAGTTGACGTAGTACACATTGCCGACCAGGTTGGTCTCCTCGAACCCGACGAGGTGGCGGTACTCGTAGAACGGCTGCATGCTCAGTCCTCGCTTTCCGACATCAGGGCGAACATCACCGGCACGTCGACCCCGTGCAGGGCCGTCGGGAAGGTCGCGATCAGTGCGCCGCCGGACCGCAGGACGACCCAGCGCGCCGGGGCGTCCGGCGAGTCCGCGACCGTCAGACCCGCCAGCGCCCGGCCGTTCTTGCGCAGGCACTCGGTCGCACCCCAGACCCGGGCGGCCGCCGAGGAGAGGTCCTCGGCCTGCTCGGCGGCGAGCAGCTCGGCCAGCGCGAAGCCGTCCGGACCGAGCAGCCCGGCCCAGTCGGCCGCGGAGCGGTCCGTCACGGGCTCCACGTCGCAGCCCACCGCGCGCTCGCCGAGCACCGTGAAGGTGACCCCGGCGCCGTGCGAGGACGAGACCCTGCGGCCCCCGTCGATCTCCGGCCGGCCGTCGGGGCGGTAGCGGACGGGCGTCCGCCCGCCGAGCGCCCAGGCCACCGCCGTCGCGGTCCGCTCCCGCCGGGCGGCGACCCCCTCCGCGGGCCGCAGGCCGTCCGGCAGGACGACGCTGCGCACCGGGGAGCCCAGCACCGCCTCGGCGCGCCGCTCCAGGTAGCCGCCGAGCAGGGCGGGGTTCCACGGGCCGGCGCCGTCCAGCTTGCGCACCGCCCGCAGTTCCAGCCCCTCCCAGCGCTCGACCAGCACGCCCTCCTGGTCGCGCACGTCGAGGTCGTACAGGTAGGTGTCGCCGTCGCGGGAGCGCTCCACGGCGTGCAGGGTGATCTGCTTGGCCGCCCCGCCGGCCGCCGGCGCGGCCAGGTGCAGCCGTGCGACGCTCACCGGGAGCAGGGTGGCGTCCGGGACGCAGGCCTGGATGGAGTGCATCAGCGCGTCCCGGGCCCCGGGGTCGGCCAGCACCAGGCCGTCGGGCAGGTAGCCGGCGAACCAGGGCGCCGTGGCCACGGTGGAGATCTCCGCGACGCAACCCTTGGCCGCCAGTTCCCGGTAGCCGAGCAGGCGTTGGAACCGCGCGCCCTGGAAGAGCACCGGGCCGTACATGTCGCGGGCCGGGTCCAGCGGCACCCGCGGGGCGTCCTCGGCGACCGGCCGGGGCCCGGTGTCCTCGGGGGCCGGGCCCCCGAAGCGCAGGGTGGCCCGGAAGTGGTCCGCCTGGAAGCCGGTCTCGCTGCTGCGGATCACCGCCTGGACGGTGTCGGCGTCCTTGGCGAGCACCGCGACCCGCACCGTGGTGGTGCCGGCCACCGGGACGACGATCGGCCGCAGGAACTCCAGGTTCTCCAGCGTCGGCACCTCGGGCCGCTCCGCCAGCGCGGACGCCGCCTGCACCATCGCCTCCATGCCCAGTACGGCGGGGAAGAGCAGGTCCCCGTCGAGCAGGTGGTCGGCGAGGTAGGGGTCGCCCGCCGCGGAGAGGTCCGCGTCGGTCACCAGCTCGATGCCCGGGTAGTAGGCCTGCGGCCGCTCCAGGAAGCGCAGCAGCGGCAGTTCGCGCCGGCCGAGGTCGATCGTCGGCAGGCCGCCCGCCCGGCCCATCACGACCATCGCGGTGGGTGCGGCGGGGTCGGCGAGCAGCTGCTTGAGCAGCGCCACGCCCTGCTCGGTCGGGATCGGCTCGATGCCCTCGCGGATCAGTGCCTCCAGCACGCCGAGCCGCTCGCCCATCCCGGCCCCCGACCACACCGACCACTCCAGCGCCAGGCAGCGGCAGTTCGGGTAGTCCTCCCGGACGCGCAGCGTCAGGTCGGTCAGCCAGTCGTTGGCGGTGGCGTAGTCCGCCTCACCGCGCAGCCCGGCCCGGCCGATGATGGAGCCGAAGGTGACCAGCAGGCGCAGTGCGCCGGGGTCGGTGGCGGCGAGCACGTTCTCCAGGCCGGTGATCTTGGTGGCCAGGGTGCGCCGGAACGAGGACTCGTCCAGGTTCGTGAGGGCGTTCGGCTCGTTGCGGCCGGCGCCGTGCAGCACGGCGGTCACCGGCCCGAGCGCCGTCCGGATCTCGTTGACCGCGTCCTTGACCTCGTCGGCCGAGGTCACGTCCGCCCGTGCGTAGTGGAAGGCCACCCCCGCGGCCGCCATCCGGTCCAGGTTCGCCGCGAGCTCCGGGTCCTGCGCCGGGTCCGAGCGGCCCAGCAGGCCGATCGAGGCACCGGTGTCCAGGGCCAGCTCCAGCGCGCACTCGGCGGTGATGCCCTTGCCGCCGCCGGTCACCAGCAGGACGTCGGCGCCGTCCAGGGCGGGCCGTCCGGCCTCGGCGCCGACCGGTGCGAGCGGGCGCAGCACCGGCACCCGGCGCACGCCCTCCCGGTCGTAGTGGACCTCGGCGAATCCCGCCGTCCCGGCGACGTCCGCGGCGATCCTGGCGCCGAACTCCCGGGCCGCGTCCGCCGGCAGGTCCTCCGGCAGCGGCAGGGTGACCAGGGTGGTGGTGACACCCGGCGCCTCCAGGTGGAGGGTCTTGGCGAGGCCGGCGGCCCCGCGCCGGTCGCCGACCGCGACGAACCGGCCACCGCCGCCGGCGCCCAGTGCGGCCCGGGCCGCGGCCAGCATCAGCGCCGCGTGCTCCTGCCCGCAGTCGCGCGGCAGGCACAGCAGCACGCCGCCGCCGAGCCCCGCCGCCGTCAGCTCCTGTCGCAGCGCGTCGGCCAGCGGGTGCCGGTCCGTCGCGAACACCTGCCAGTCGCCGGACGGGAGCCCGGCCGGCGCCGCCGGAGCGGACGCCTCGACGAGGTCGACGGCGAAGGCGCGCACCCAGGGGGCGACGCCCGCCGCGATCCCCGGCTGCTCCGCGCGGCCGTCCGAGGTCTGCGCCAGCTCGTCCAGCAGCCCGGCGAGCTCGCCGAGGGTGGAGGTGGCGAAGGCCGAGGTGACCATCGGGGCGGAGATGCCGAGCTCCTGGGCGGCCTGGTTCATGATCTGGCCGACCGTGATGGAGCTCAGGTGCAGTTCGTCCAGCGGGTTGACGTCGGGCCTGACCGCCTCGATCGGCAGTTCGGCCCGCTCGGCGGCCAGCTGCAGCAGCACCTCCAGGCTGCTGGCGCCGCTCCCGGCCGAATCGGTCGGGGCGGCCGAGACGGCCGACGTGGCGGAGGCGGTGGCGGCCGGTGCGGCGGGCACCACCACGGACTGCGCCTGCCGGTGCACACCGGAGAAGGTGAAGTCGCCCTCGGGGGCCGACTCCGCGGGGCTGGCGAAGAACCGGAACTCCTTGTCCAGCGGCAGCGGCCGGGTGAAGCGGTCGCGGAAGAGCTCCGCGTGCCGCACCGGCGCGCCGAGCGCGAACGCCGCCGCCACGGCGCCGAACAGGCCGGCCAGCGAGGCGCTGTCCGACTCCAGCGAGACGGTCGGCACCGACGGCGCGATCTCCGCCGCCAGTCCGCGCAGCACCCGGCCGGGCCCGACCTCCACCAGCAGGTCGACGTCGGAGGCCAGCGCCCGGACGGCCTCGTCGAACCGCACCGGGTCGAGCACCTGGCGGGTCAGCAGCTCCACCACGTCCACGTCGGACGGCAGTTCGCCCGCCGTGACGGTGGAGAGCATCCGGCCCGACAGCGGCGCGAAGGTCTCGGTCTCCAGGTGCGCCCGCAGGCCCTCGGCGGCCGGGGCGACCGCCTCGGAGTGGAAGGCGTGCGAGACGTTGATCCGGGCGGTGCCGATCCCGGCGGCCGCGGCGCGGGCACAGACCCGCTCCACCGCGTCCACCGGACCGGAGACCACCGTCTGCGCCGGGCTGTTGTAGCCCGCGATCACCACCGGCTCGCCGTCCAGCAGCGGTTCGACCAGCGCGGCCTCCGCCGCGATGCCGGCCATCGTGCCGCCGCCGTCGCTGGCGTCGGCCATGATCCGCCCGCGGGCCCCGGCGATGCGCAGCAGCGCGCTCTCGTCCATGGCCCCGGCCCAGTGCAGCGCGGTCACCTCGCCGAGGCTGTGGCCGGCGGCGCCGACGGCGTCGATGCCGAGGGCGGAGAGCACCCGCAGGCCGGCGACGGACGCGGTGACGATCCGCGGCTGGGCCACGGCGGTGGCGACCAGGTCGCCGTCGGCGGGCTGGGCGTGGGTGCGGTACAGCTCGTCCACGGTGGCGAAGCGCCGCCGGATCGCGCCGCCGTCGCCGCGCCGCCCGGCGCCCTGGCCGGGGAAGAGGAAGCCGATCCGGGGGTTGAGCCCCGCGTTGCCGAGGTACACCCCGCCGTTCGGGTCCAGCACCGACCGGGCGCCGGAGTCCAGCAGGGTGAGCAGCTTGGTGAAGCGCTGCTCGGCCTGCTCCGGGTTGGCCACGACCACCGCGGCGCGCATCCGGCGGTCGGCCAGGTCGCCCTGCAGGGTGGCGGCCAGGTCGCCGAGTTCGGCGAACGAGAGCCGGGGGGTGAGCGCGGCCAGGTGGGCGACCTTGCCGCGCAGTTCGGCCATGCCGTCGGCGTCGAGGAGCAGCAGCTCCACGTCCTGGCGGGAGGCGACCAGGCGGCGGGTGGTGCTGCCGACGCCGGTCTTGCGGACGCCGTCGGCGTGCTCGACCACCACGTGGGCGTTGATGCCGCCGAAGCCCATCGAGGAGACGCCGGCGCGGACCGGCGCGTCCTGCGGCCACAGTTCGGCCTCGTCCGGTACCCGCAGGGCCGGGCGTTCGCCGGTCAGCTCCGGGTGCGGGTCGTGGTGGCTGGTGGCCGGCGGGATGATCTGGTGGCGCACCGCGAGGATGGCCTTGAGCAGCCCGGCGACCCCGGCCGCGGCCTTGGTGTGGCCGAAGTTGCCCTTGACCGTGCTGATCGCGGCGGGCGCCGCGTCCGGGTCGGCCGCGCGGCGGGCCTCGGTGAAGGCGCGCAGCTCGGTGGCGTCGCCGACCGCGGTGCCGGTGCCGTGGCCCTCGAAGTACGACACCGTCTCGATGCCGAACCCGGCCGTGGCGTAGGCCCGCTGGAGGGCGAGCCGGTGCCCGCTGGCCTCGGGACGGGTGATGCCGCCCTTGCCGTCCGAGGAGTAGCCCCAGCCGGCGATGGAGGCGTAGCGGAACCGCCCCTCGGCCCGGGCGTCCCGGTCGCGCATCAGGACGAGCATGCCGCAGCCCTCGCCCGGCCAGAAGCCGTTGGATCCCTTGTCGTAGACCTTCATCTCGCCGGTGGCCAGCGCGCCGGTCTTGGCGAAGCCGATCACCTCGAAGGGGTCGATGCTGAGGTCCACGCCGCCGACGACCGCGACGTCCAGGCGTCCGTCGACCAGCGCGTCGCAGGCGGTGGCGACCGACAGCAGCGAGGAGGAGCAGGCGCCGTCGACGGTGAACCCGCCGCCCTTGAAGTCGAAGTGGTTGCAGATCCGGCCGGCGATGGTGTTGGCGAGCCCGCCGGCCAGGGTGTCCTCGCCGATCGGCGGGAACGGGCTCTTGTAGCGCTCCTCCAGCCCCTCCAGGAAGCCGGCCAGCGAGGCGTCGTCCCAGCCCTGTTCGCGCAGGGCCGCGCCGACCGTGCGCCGCACGTACGGCCAGCGCAGCCGCATCAGGTTGGCCCGGCTGAACTCGCCGGTGAGGGTGTTGCCGATGATGACGCCGGTGTTGGCGTCGGCGAGACCGGCGCCGAGCGGGAACCCGGCGTCCTCCAGCGCCCGGGCGGCCGTGTCCAGGGCCAGCCAGTGCGTCATGTCGGTGGCGCGGTAGGTGGAGCCGGCGACCCGGTGCTTGACCCGGTCGAACTCGAAGCCCTCGATGACGGCGGCCTTGGCCGAGTAGAACTTGTCGGGCGCGGACGGGTCCGGGTCGTAGTAGTCCTCGGCGCGCATCCGCTCGTCCGGCAGGCGCCGGAAGGCGCGCCGACCGGTGAGGACGTTCTGCCAGAGCTGGTCCGGCGAGTCCGCGTCGGGGTAGCGGCACGCGATGCCGACCACCGCGATCGCGGGCGAAGAGCTGTGTGAGGTCATGCGGCCACCGCCTCGGATCCGGATTTCTTGCCCAGCTCGGCGGCGATGCTGTCGCCGATGCCGGTCGCCCCGGAGGACTCCGGGGTGCGGGAGCGCTTGATCAGATGGGCCACCCACCAGCCGGCCCCGCGGAGCCCGCAGACGACGGTGACGGCGAAGAACAGCGTGTAGACGACGTTGAAGAGCATCAGGACGCCGTAGACCATGGCGACCCAGGAGCCGAACATGAACTGGTTGCGCGCCTTCGACGGCGTGGTGCCCGGGTCACTGATCATGTAGTTGGTGAACAGCACGAAGGCCACGCCGCTCATCGGGCCGAGGGCCGAGAAGATGGCCACGTCCCAGACCCAGTGCCGGATCAGGGCCTGGATGACGAAGCCGCCCAGCCAGCCGACGATGAGGGCGACCTTCTTGGTGAGCAGGGCGTTGATCACGGTGCCCGAGGTGACGATGATCAGCGGGATGGCCACCCGGAAGAACGTGTTGGCGTTCTCGGTGAACTCGTACGGCGGGGCGATGCTCACCCAGGAGCCGTAGCAGACCAGGGTGACGGTGATCCCGAAGTTGGACGGGTTCATGAAGTGCCGCATCCGGCCGGCGACCGGCGCCTGGAGGGCGTGCTTGCCGGCCACGCCGACGAAGGTCGCGAAGAGCACCGGGAGGATCTGGTCGTTCGCGTAGAGCAGCATGTTCGCGGCCAGCGCGGTGATGTGGGACGGCAGCAGGAACTCGTACAGCCCGCGCATCCCGTTGCCGCGGAACCGCGAGGTGCGGCGCTGCGCCCAGGCGCTGAGGACCTCGAAGACGATCTCGGTGGTGTACGCGGTCAGCACCGCGATGATCGGCCAGAGCCACGGCTGCTCGAAGCCGAGCAGGGTGTAGCCGAAGGCGTTGAAGATCGAGATGGAGATCGCGAAGTTGCGCAGGGCCAGGTAGCGCGGGTCCTTGGCCGGCGCGGGGGCCGGTGCGGGTGCGGGTGCGGGGGCCTTGCGGGCGGCGACGGTGCTCATCGGCTCGGAACCTCCTGGACGTCGCTGGTCAGTACGAGCGAGTGGGTGCCGGGCTTCAGCTGCTCGGTCTTCTCGTGCATCACACCGGCGTTGTCGCGCCAGCAGAGGTCCACCGTCACCGGGCCGTCGTAGTCGGCCAGGCCGAAGTGCACGTCGAAGCTGCGGAACCCGCCGTGGCCGCTGCCGCCGTCCAGCTGCGACACCTGGGTGCCGTTCGGAGTGGTGATCTTGACGGTGGCGCCGTAGGCCGGGGTGCCGGTGTTGGTGATGCCCGTGCCGGCGTCGCTCTCGCCGGAGGGGCGGTACAGCCGCAGGTCGAGGTAGTGCCCGGGGGCGGGGGCCTGGTTGGCGTAGAAGGCCGGCGGCCCCCACTGGCGGGCGACCGCGAAGTCCAGCAGGCCGCTGCCGGTGGTGTCACCGGTGGCGATGGCGCGGGTCGGGGTGGGCACCGCGAGCCCCAGCTGCTTGCTGATGTTGGCGAAGGCGCCGCTCGGCGTCCGGGCGTAGAAGGCGAGCGCGTCGTCGCCGGCCAGGTCGTCTCCGGGCTGGACGTTGGGCCACATCGCCGGGTTGGAGAGCAGGTCGTCGTTGGTCATGGCCATCTCCTGCAGCCACGGCCACCGGTCGATCTCGCCCTTGACGAAGCCGTCGGCCTGGAGGATGGCGAGATCGCCGTCGTTGCGGAAGTCGGCCATCTTGGTGTCCCAGCCCCAGCCGGTCCAGGCCACGCCGTGCTCCCGGGCCTCCTGGGTGAAGGGCGCGACGCCGTTCTCCAGCTGCCGCTTCATGTCGGCGTTGTCCTTGGCCTGGTTCACCCAGAGGAAGTTGGACTCCTCCAGGCCCCAGGCGGCGGTGATGTTGCTGACCATCATGTCGAAGCTGCCGTTGTTGTCGATGTCGGCGAAGTCGACGCCCATGCCCTTGAACGAGCCCTTGCCGAGCACGAAGGACTTGGGGGTGGTCGCGTCCCGGCGGCCGGTGGCCTCGATGAACTTGATGTGGCCCGGCGTGGACTGGTTGTGCAGCAGGTGCGCGTGGCCGAAGTCGTTGGCGATGTAGAGGTCCGGGCGGCCCTGGCCGGTGAGGTCGGCGCCCGCGATGGCCAGCGTCCAGCCGGTGGAGGCGTCGAACGGGATGGCGTCCCGCTCCTCGACGAAGGCGACGTCCGGCTCGGGGCCGGTGCTGGCCTTCGCCCAGCGCAGCACGTGGTCGCCGCCGGCGTTCTTCGCGCTGGACAGCGACTCGTTCATCTCCACGTTGTTCAGGCCGTCGGCGGCGAGCACGTCCGAGTCGGGGAAGTAGTTGCCGATCACGATCGACGGGTGGCCGCTGCCGTCCAGGTCGCCGACGTAGGCCGCGTCGGTGTTCCAGCGCGGTCCGTGGTACTTGCCGTCGAGGGACTGCGAGGCCACCACCTCGCGCGGGGTGTAGCTCGCCGCCGAGAGGGTGCCGGCGTTGGAGTTGGCGAGGAACACGATCGGGGTGCGGCCCCAGTAGGTGGCCAGCAGGTCCATCCGCCCGTCGCCGTTGAAGTCCCCGGGGGTGCATCCGGTGGGCGCCATGGTCTTGTCCATCGGCAGCGGCGCGGCGTCGAGGACGAACGGGGTGAACCGGTCGGCCGGGCGGGCGGTGGGCGTGTAGGTCACCACCATCTGGTCGGTCCTGGTGTCGACGATGCACATGCCGTCGGCCAGGCCGTGCCCGGTGAGGTCGTTGATCGCGATGCTGGCGCCGACGGACGAGATCCAGGAGCGGATCTTGTGATACGCCGGGTTCACCACCCGGACCGTGTTCATCGGTTGCTGGTCGTACCCGGGCGGCAGGGCGATGGGCATCTCCTGGAACTTGTACTGGGTGGCGACCTCGTCGCCCCCGGCCACCGCGACCGAGTCCCTGACGGCGAAGAACAGCGAGGCGGCCACGACCACCGTCGCCACTCCCGGAATCATTCTACGAATTCGCTCCTGATACAACACATTCCCCTCTCACGCAGGTGTTCCGTGCAGGAATAACAATGTGATGGAAACGCGGCCGGATTGCTTTCGACTCCGATTGCTGGCCGTCATGGTTTTTGAGCATGAGTCACCCATTGCCATACCGCTTCTCTCATCTTGCCCACCGGCCGGGCTGCACCGTCGGGAGGGAGAGCACGTTCGGAGAAGACAGTCGACCGGGCCGGCTGTGAAGCTCGTGGACAGAAGGTGTTGTTCCAATCGGATTCCGCGACCCCGAGGACGTTCCATGGCGCAGACTTATGACGACATCGTTGTCGGATCGGGCTCGGCCGGCGCGGCGCTCGCCGCACGGCTCAGCGAAGACCCTTCGCGTAAGGTGCTCCTGCTCGAAGCGGGCCCGGACTTCCCGGCGACCGCCGATCTTCCCGAGGACATCCGCAACGGCAACGAAATGTCCCTGAGCGCCCACGACTGGAAGTTCAGGGCCGAGATCGCCGACGGCCGCAGGATTATCTTCCCCCGCGGGAAGGCGTCCGGCGGATCGTCCTCGGTGGGGGCGACCATTGCCCTCCGCGGAGTCCCCGAGAATTTCGAGGAATGGGCCGCCGCGGGAAACGAGGAGTGGACCTGGTCCGAGGTCCTGCCCTATTACCGGAAGCTGGAGGACGACCAGGACTACGGTGCGGACGAAATCCACGGAAAGGGCGGTCCCATCCCCGTCCGGCGCTGGCGCGACGAGGAGCTGACCCCCGTCCAGCAGGCCTTCGTGGAGGCGAGCCGTTCGGCCGGATTCGCCGAGGTGGCGGACCACAACCACCCGGAGGCCAGCGGGGTCGGGCCGATCCCGTCGAACCGGCGGGACGGCGACGTCCGGGCCAACGCGGCGCTGGGCTACCTCACCCCCGAGGTGCGCCGGCGGGAGAACCTGACCGTGCGGGCGGGCGTGCTCGTCCACCGGGTGCTGTTCGAGGGCGTCCGCGCGGTGGGCGTCGAGCTCTCCGCCGGCGGGGGAGTGGCCGAGGAGGTCCGCTCCCGGCGCGTCGTCCTGTCCGCGGGAGCGGTCAACTCGCCGACGATCCTGATGCGTTCGGGGATCGGTCCGGCGGACGACCTGCGCCGGCTGGGCATCGACGTCCGGCTCGACCGGCCCGGCGTCGGCGCCAACCTGATCGACCACCCGCGGACCGGCATCTTCCTGAAGCCGGCCCCCGGCGCGATCGACCGCACCGAGCCCTTCCTGCAGACCATCGTGCGGACCACCGCGAAGGGCTCGACCGACTTCAACGACCTGCAGTACTACATGGTCAACCACTTCGACCTGACCATGTTCCCCGACCTGCAGATGCTGTCCGGCGGCAACGTGATCCTCGGCGTGATGGTCGTCGACCAGAAGCCCCAGTCGCGCGGAAGCCTGCGGCTGAACTCCGCGGACCCGTCCGCCGCGCCGGACATCGACCTGAACTTCCTCTCCACCGAGCGGGACCTGGAGAAGCTCTCGGACGCCGTCCGCACCTGCTGGGAGCTGGTCAACCACCCGGGCATCCGCAGCCGCGGCGAGGACTTCATCGTCCTCAACGAGCAGCTGATCGAGAACGAGGAGATGGTCCGCCAGTACACCCGGGTGAGCCTGGACAGCGCCTACCACCCGGTCGGCACGGCCCGGATGGGCCTGGCCGGGGACGAGGGCGCGGTCGTGGACGGGCACCTGCGGGTGCACGGCACCGAGGGCCTCTACGTGGCCGACGCGTCCGTGATGCCGGCCATCGTCAACTGCAACACCAACCTGACGTCGACCATGATCGGCGAGCGGCTGGCCGACTGGCTGCGCGCCGGCTGAGCCGCGTTCCGCGGGACGAAACGAAACCAGGAACAGGAGAGAGCCCGATGAACCTGCCCAAGGTGGCAACGCGCGAGGAGTGGCTCCAGGCCCGCAAGGAGCTTCTGGAGAAGGAGAAGCAGCTCACCCGGCTGCACGACGAGGTGGTGGCGGCCCGACCGGAGCTGCCCATGGTGAAGGTCGAGAAGGAGTACGTGTTCACCGGCCCGCAGGGCGAGGTGACGCTGCTCGACCTGTTCGAGGGGCGCCGGCAGCTGATCGTGCGCCACTTCATGTTCGGCCCGGACCAGGAGGAGGGCTGCATCGGCTGCTCGATGCAGGCCGACTCGGTGGGGCACCTGTCCCACATCAACGCCCGGGACACCACGTTCGTGATGGTCTCGCGGGGCCAGCTGCCCAAGCTGGAGGCGTTCAAGGCGCGGATGGGCTGGACGATCCCCTGGGTCTCCTCCTTCGGCTCCGACTTCAACGTCGACTACCACGTCACCACCGACCAGGGTGAACTGCCGGGCGTGAGCGTCTTCATGACCGACGGGACGGACGTCTTCCACACCTACTCGATCTACGACCGGGGTGGGGACATCTTCAAGAACTTCTACAACTACCTGGACCTGACGCCGCTCGGGCGCCAGGAGAAGGAGCTGGACCAGCCCTGGGACTGGTGGCGTCACCACGACATGTACGACAACGAGAGTGCCAGCACCGCCGGCCAGAACTGGTGGAACGGCACGGACAAGTTCGCCAGCTGATGCGCGGCCCGGGCTGGCTGGCCGAGCACCCGGCGGTGGCCGGAGCACTCCTGCTGCCGCTCGCCGGCGGCTGGATCGGCTGGTGGGTGCAACGCCTCCCGGGCGCGGGCGTGGGTGTGCTGGTCGGTCTGCTGGTCGCGGCCGCGCTGGCCGCGCTGGTGGAGCTCGGCTGAGGCGCTGACCGGGTGGGCCCGCCCGACCGCCGGGAGCGGCCGGCAGCCCTCGGGCGATCGGCCCCGTCCATCCGCTCAGCGTCGCCCCGAGCGCCGGGGCCCGTTCGTCCGACCGTCCGCGGTCGGGCGCCCGGGCCCCGGCGCTCGTTGCGTTTCGCACGCGTCCTGGCGTTCGCGTGCGCCCCCTGGGGCTCGTGGGGGCTCCCGTTCGAGTGCAACTCATCGGTTGCATCTTAAACCGCTATCTGCAACTATGGAGTTGCATTCAATGGCGACCTCAAGGAGTCCCCTGGTGAGCGGTGCACTGATCGAACGTGAGACGCTGATCGCAGCACCGCTGGAGCCGGTCCGGTCGTCGGTGGCCGAGTCCGGCCCCCGGGTGGCCGAAGAGGTGACCACGGCGGGCACCGTGGCCGGAGAAGGAGAGTCGAAGGTGGCCAGCAAGTCCGGGTACGTGTTCGACCCCCTCCGAGCGCGCGTGGAAGAGCCGTCCGTGTGACCGAGGAACCCCGTGCCGCCGCCGGGGCGGTGGACGGCGTGCTCGCCGCCCTGGCCGACCCGACCCGACGCGCTCTGCTCGACATGCTCGCCGCGCAGAGCGAGGTCACCGCGACCACCCTCGCCGGCCGGCTGCCCGTCACCCGGCAGGCGGTGGTCAAGCACCTCTCCGTCCTGGAGGCCGCCGGACTGGTGACCGGCACACGGGTCGGACGCGAGGTGCGGTACGCCGTGCAGCCCGCCGCGCTCGACGCGACGGCGCGCTGGATGGCCGCGCTCGCGAACGACTGGGACCGGCGGCTGGCGACCGTCAAACGCGTCGCCGAGGCGGCCGAGGCCGCCGAGCGCGCCGCGCGCACCGATCCGTCCCGGGACGAGCTCCCGTAGTCGGCCCCCGGGCCACGCTCCCCGGCCACCGCGCCTGACCCGCGGCGGCCGCCCCACCCCGTTCCACCGGTGACGACCCCGGGCGCCGCACGTGCCCGGGGCCGAGTCGTCGCCGTCCCCGGTCGGGGGGTCGCTGCGCCCTGCCCGCACGGTCGGGCCGGCCCGTCCCGCCCTGCCGACCTGTTCTTCCCCGACCTGCCGTGTCCTGTGCTGCCCTGGTCCGTCCCACCGGTGTCAATTCGCCTGGAACGCAAGACTTCTGGCGACCGGAGGGTTCACCGAAGAGGGCAATTTAGGAGACAACCGAGGTCGGCGCTGCTGACAGCATCGGGTTGCTCGTGAATGTCCGTCCACGGCGAAGGAGTCACTACCATGGGTGAGCACCAGGGTCCGGCGGCGCGCGTCCCGCTGATCGAGGAGTCCGAGGCGACCGGCAGGACCGCCGAACTCTACGACCTGATCAAGAGCAGGACCGGCCTGCCCTTCGTTCCCGACATGTTCCGGCTGGTCTCCAGCCGGCCGGACCTCATGGAGGTCCTGATCACGGGGTACACCGGCGTCTTCAACGACGGCGTGCTCCCGCGGGCCACCCGCGAGATGATCTCGGCCTGGAGTTCCAAGGTCAACGGCTGCCCCTACTGCGTGGGCACCCACAACTGGTTCCTGTCGCAGTTCGGCGGCAGCGAGGAACTGACCACGGCGATCGCCACCGCCGACAAGCCCGGCGAACTCCCGCTCGACGAGCGGACGCTGGCCCTGATGGAGCTGGTCACCCAGGTCTGCACCGGCGCCTACCGGATCACCGACGAGGACTGGGACCGGGTCGAGGCGGCCGGCTGGAGCAACGCCGAGATGCTGGAGGCCGTCTTCACCGCCGGGCTGTTCGCCTTCATCAACCGGCTGGTGGACGGCTTCGGTCTGGGCACCTCGATGACCCGCAGCCGGATCTCCCGCCAGTCCGACGCCGAGCAGCCCGGAGCCGAAGCCGGCTCCGGAACGGCCGCCTGATGGCACCGTCCCGGGCGATCCTGCTGACCGGCGCCTCCTCGGGCACCGGGATGTCCTCCGGCACCGGCCAGGCCGCGGCGCTGCGCCTGCACCGGGCGGGATGGCCGGTCTACGCGACCGGGCGCAACATGGACGCGCTCGCGCCCCTGGCGGCCGAGGGCATCCAGGTGCTCCACCTGGACGTCACGGACGAGCAGTCGATGGTCGACGCGGTGGACAAGATCACCGCCGAGCACGGCGCGGTCGGCACGCTCATCAACAACGCGGCGTACAGCCTCAACGGCACCATCGGCGAGACGCCCGTCGAGGAGGTGCGCCGGCAGTTCGAGACCAACGTCTTCGGGCTCTCCCGGCTCACCCAGCTGGTGCTCCCGGGGATGCGGGCCCAGGGCAGCGGCCGGGTGGTCATCATGTCCTCGATCTTCGGCCAGTTCGCCACCCCGGGCCGCGGCTACTACCAGGCGACCAAGCACGCCCTGGAGGCGATCGGCGACTCGCTCCGGCACGAGGTGGCGGGGTTCGGCATCAAGGTCGTGCTGATCGAGCCCTCACCCGTGCTCGGCGGGTTCGTGCCGATGTCGGTCGCCGACCTCGGGATGACCGGCCAGGAGCGCGACGGCCTGTACGACGAGTTCTGGCAGTACTTCGTCGACTGGCACGGCGCCTACCGGGAGACCGACCGCCCGACCGGGCGGGGCCGGATGGCCGTCCGCGCGGAGACCGTGGCCAAGGTCATCGAGCAGGCCGTGAGCAGCGACAACCCGAGGATCCGCTACCGGATCGGAGTGCCCTCGCGGCTGCTCCCCCGGATGCGCTGGACGATCGGGGACCGCCTCTTCGAGAAGTTCGTGCGCTTCTTCTTCCCGATTCCCTGACAGTTCTTCTGAGGACAGGTGTGACCGAAGAGTTCGACATCCCCAGTCTGCCGCGCGCGGTGGACTACCTGCTGGGTGGCGCGGCCAACGGGCCGGCCGACCGGCAGGCGGCCGAACGGGCCTGCGCGGCCTGGCCGTCCGGTGACCTGCGGGTCGAGCTGCGGGCCGCCAGGTCCGCGCTCGGCCGGATGGTGGGTCATCTGGTCGGCGACGCGGGCCTCGGGCAGCTGCTGCACATCGGTGCGGGACTGCCGACGATGGGCAGCACCCACGAGGTCGCCCAGCGGGCGGCCCCGGCCACCCGCGTGGTCTACGTCGACCGGGACCCGGCCGTGGTGGATCACGCGCGGCGGCTGCTCAGGCAGCAGCCGAGAAGCCCCACGGCGTACGTCCAGGGGGAGTTGGACGATCCGGACCAGGTCCTGCGGGACGCCACGGGGACCCTCGACCTGTCGCGTCCGGTCGGCCTGCTGCTCTTCGGCGCGCTGCACGAGCTGGAGCCCGCGGACGATCCGGCGGGCCTGGTGCGGCTGCTGGTGGACGCGGTGCCCTCGGGCAGCTGGGTGGCCCTCGGGCACCTGGCCGAGCACGAACTGGAGGGGCCGATGGACGCGGCGCTGGAGCTGATCGTGCCCGGCTGGGGTGCACGGGTGGTGCGCCGGGACCGGGCCGGGGTGGCGGCGCTGCTGGGTGAGGATCTTGAACTGGTGCCGCCGGGAGTGGCGGCGCCGGGGGACTGGCGTCCGGAGCCGTCGGCCGTACCGGCCGGGGCTTCGGCGATGTGGTGTGCCGTGGCGCGCAAGCCGTGAATCGAGTGCTGACCGTCCGAACCGGGGAGAGTACCGTGCGCAAAAGGCTCGTCCAGTCCACCTTGCGGGGACTGTCGTTGCTTCAGGTCCGCCATGTGAAGCCGGTCGCGTTCGACCGGGCACGCGGCGATGTGGCCCAGGTGTACCGGGAGTTGGAACGGGACTTCGGCGTCCTCGCGCCACCGATCGCGCTGCACTCGCCCGCCGCCGGCCCGCTGGCGGCGAGCTGGCTGATGTTGCGCGAGACCATGCTGGTGGCGGGGGGAGCCTCGCGTCCGGCGAAGGAGGCGGTGGCCTGCGCCGTCTCGGCCGGCAACGAGTGCCCGTTCTGCGAGCGGATGCACACGGCCGTCCTGCACAGCCTGATCCCGGGGCGGGACGCCGGGTGCGCGGGGGGCGGGTTCGAGGAGGTGACCGAGTGGGTGCGGCTCGGCGCCGCGCGGGACACCGCGGCTGCCAACCCGCGGCCCTTCCCGCCCGGGCAGCTGCCCGAGCTGCTCGGCACCGTCGTGATCATGCAGTACCTCAACCGGATGGTGAACGTCTTCCTGGGCGCCGTGCCGCTGCCCCCGGGCGCGCCGGAGAGCTCGCTGCGCCCGGTGCTGCGGGTGCTCACCTGGCTGATCCGCACCTCGGCCCGCACCGGGCCGGTCGCCGGCGTCTCCCTGGACCTGCTGCCGGCGGCGCCGCTGCCCGAGGACCTCGCCTGGGCCGGGAGCAACCCCGTCATCGCGGGGGCGTTCGCCCGGGCGGCCGCCGCCGTCGACGAGGCCGGGAGCACGGCCGTCCCGAAGCGGGTGCGGGACCTGCTGCACGAGACCCTGGACCGCTGGGACGGCCGGCCGCCCGGGCTCGGCCGGGGCTGGGCCGACGACGCGGTCGCCGCGCTGCCCGCCGAGGAGCGGGCGGCCGGGCGGCTGGTGCTGCTCACCGCGCTCGCCTCGTACACGGTCGACGAGAGCGTGATCGCCCCCGCGCGCGCGGGGGCCGGCACACCGGACCAGGACGCCGACCGGGTGCTGGTCGGGATGACGGCCTGGGCCAGCCTGACGGCGGCCCGCCGGGTGGGGGCGTGGATGCAGCAATCCGGATGACGCACAGGAGCTGGGCCCGACCGACGGTTCCCGCCGCGCGCTGAGCCGACGCGGACCGCCGGGCAGGCCCAGGCACCAGCTTCTTCGAACGGATGGGCCCCGGACTCCCACGGAAGGAAGAGACGTCTTGCAAGCCGCAGTCGAGCGTGCCATCGCGACGATGTGGGAGCGCTACGAGGAACCGCTCTCGTTGGACGACATCGCCGACACCGCGATTCTGAGCAAGTTCTACTTCTCCAGGGTGTTCCGGACACTCACCGGCACCTCGCCGGGGCGCTTCCTCTCCGCGATCCGGTTGCACAATGCCAAGAACCTGTTGCTCAAGACGCCGCTGAGCGTCACGGACATCTCCTACCAGGTGGGTTACAACAGCCTCGGCACCTTCACCAGCCGCTTCACCCGCAGCGTCGGGCTCTCGCCCGGCCGGTACCGCACCCTGGCCCGGGTGGGCATGCCGGGCTCCACCCGGGCCTTCCGCTCGGTGGCGGCCTCCCGGCCGTGCGCGGTGCGCGGCACCGTCGGCGTCCCCGACCTGGACCTGCCCACCCGGATCTACGTGGCGGCGTTCAGCGACCCGATCGTCCAGGGGGAGCCGGCCGCCTGCGACATCCTGGACGGGCCGGGGGAGTTCCGGTTGTCCGGCATGGCGGAGGGGGTCTGGCACCTGCGGGCGGCGGTGGTGGCGATGCGGGACGTCGAACCGCTGCCCTGGAACCGCCGGCCGCTGTTCATCGGGGCGAGCCGCCCGGTGACCGTCCGGGCCGGCGAGCCGATCGAGGTCGACCTGGAGACCCGCGGGTTCTGTCCGTTCGACCTGCCGATCCTGCTCGCGCTGCCCGAACTCGACTGCTGGCAGCTGCCCCAGCAGCACCTGGCGGCCCGCACCCTGGGCTGAGCGGCGGGCCGGGAGGCGCGCGGCCCCGGTCCCCGAGGCGTCCACCGGCCCGGTCGAGCGGCCGGGTGGACACCCCGGGGACCGGGGCCCGCCCTGCGGTCAGCCGTGGCGTCGGGCCGGTTCGACCGCCGCCGGCGTGCGATCGTCCACGACCGCCGTGACCTGCCCGGATGCCGGGTCAGGGCTGGCCGGGCGGCTCGTGCAGGCCCAGCATCAGCCAGGAGTCGGCCTCGCAGTGCACGAGCTGCCACCCGTTGAGCGCGCCGTCCGGGTCGGTGAGCGCACCCCAGGCCCGGCGCAGCCCGTCCTCCGCCTCCAGCAGGGTGCCGGCGGCCATGAACACCATCGCGTCGACCGCCCCCGGCGTCACCCGGATCCGGGCGTGGCTGAGCCGGGCCGGGCCGCGGATCCCCCGCTCCAGCCCGTCCCGTACGGCGGGCGCCCCCGGCGGGCGGGGCGGCAGGGCGCCGCCCGTCCGCTCCAGGTGGGCGCGAATCGCATACATGTCGACAAGACTGACGGATGGCCGGCCGGGCGACCCGGGGCCGACGGTGTCAGATCTCCGCCTGGCAGCAGGATGCCGCCCGCCCTGCTGCCGGCGCACTGTTGAGCGGGCCCCGGCGGATCGGCCGCGACGGATCGGCCTCGGTGCGGCGGTCAGGGGCGGGCGGGGCCGCCGTCCGAGTCGTGGCCGGGCTCCTCGGTCCCGGGTCCGTCACCGGCCCCCGGTTCGGCCGGGCAGAGCACCTCCACCCGCTGCACCAGGTTGTTGGCGAATCCGCCCCGGTTCCAGGGCTGCTCCAGCGGCTGGGTACGGCCCGCCGCGTCGGTGGCGCGGGCGCTCAGCACGTACCGGCCCGGGGCCGCCGTCCAGCGGTGCCGCCAGCGGCGCCAGGCCCAGGGGTTCGAGGGGTCCGGCGGGTCCAGCTCGGCGCGCGACCAGGTGCGGGCGCCGTCCGTGCTCACCTCGACCCGCGTGACCGGGCCGTGGCCCGACCAGGCCCGGCCCTCCAGCGGCACCGCGCCGGGCCGCACCACGCGGATCCGGGACATGAAGTCGGGGTACCCCGGCGGGACGAGCAGGGCGCGCGGGACGATCCGGGTGACGGGCTCGCCGACGTCGTCCGGCGACTGCCGGAGGCGGTACGCCACCGCCTGCTGGAAGCCGGTGAAGGGGGCGTCGACCAGCACGACCTCCCGCAGCCACTTCACGTGCGCCATCCCGTACCAGCCCGGGACGACCAGGCGCAGCGGGTGGCCGTGCTGCGGCGGCAGCGGCGCCCCGTTCATCGCGTACGCGACCAGCACCTCGGGGTCGTCGCCGGTGGCGACCGCCAGCGGGAGGCTCCGCCGGTAGTCCTGCTCCACGCCGCGCTCCACCCCGTGGTCGGCCCCGGTGAAGACCGCCTCGACGGCGGTCGGTCGCACGCCCGCCGCGGCGAGCAGGGTCCGCAGCGGCACGCCCGTCCACTCCGCGGTGCCGACCGCCTCGACCAGCCAGGGCTGGCTCACCGGCCTCGGGGACAGCAGGGCCCGGCCGTTGCCGGCGCACTCCATGGTGACCCGCCGGGTGACGGCGGGGAACGCCCGCAGGGCGCCGAGGCCGAGGGCGAGCGGTTCGTCCACCTCGCCGCGGATCGTCAGCCGCCATCCGTCGGCCTCGGTGGCGGGGATGTCGTAGTGCGTCAGTACGTAGTGCAGCCCGGGCGGCGTGACGTCGTAGCGCAGCGCCTCCAGCGGGAGCCCGTGGTTGCGGGCCGCCAGTGCCAGTTCCTGCGCGCTGACGCCCTCGCCCGGCCCGGCCACCCGGGCGGGTGTGCTCACCCCGTCGAGCCGCGCCGCCATACGTCCATCGTCGCCCCGGGCGCCCGGCGGCGCCCGCGGGGCGGGCGGGCGGTGGCCGGGCGGCGCGCTCGGTGACGCGCTCGGTGAGGGTGGGTCCGGCGCCCCGTCCGGGGTGGGGGAATCCCCGCGAAACGCGGACGATATCGGCCGTTGGCATCTTCGGGGGACGAGCGGGCACTCGGAGTGCCCGCGCTGCGACGGCGCGCCGCGGGCAGCGGGCGGCCGAGTACCCAGAGAGGTCGTGCCGAGTGGCATCTTCCCAGCTCAAGGCCCCTGCGAGAGCCGACGCCACGGCGGCGGGCAGGTTCCGCGTGGTGGCGCCCGTGCTCGCGCTGTGCTGGCTGTCGGTCTTCTTCGACGGCATGGACGTCAACATCTACGGCGCGGTGATGCCGTACATGCTCAAGGACCACGGCCTCGGCCTGACCACGGTCAGCGCCGGGACGATCGGGAGCTGGACCACCTTCGGGATGCTGATCGGCGCCCTCGTCGCGGGCAGCGTGACGGACTGGCTCGGCCGCCGGCCGCTGCTGACCGTCAGCGTGCTGCTCTTCTCGGCCGGATCCGCGGTCTGCGCGCTGGCGAACGGCGTCGCGATGTTCGGTGCGGGCCGGTTCCTGGCCGGTCTCGGGCTGGGCGGGCTGATGCCGCTCTGCCTGGCCATGGTGATGGAGTTCGCGCCCCGGGGGAGGGTCGCCCTGGCGACCGGCATGCTGATGACCTCCTACCACTCGGGCGGCATGGCGGCCACCGGGCTGGGGCTGTCCATCGCCCCCTCGCAGGGCTGGCGCTGGGTGTTCGCGGCCGGGGCCGTCCCGGCGCTGGTGGCGGTTCCGCTGCTGCTGCGCTTCCTGCCGGAGTCCCCGGCCGCCCTGCTGGCCGGCGGCCGGCGGGAGCAGGCCCACGCGGTGGCGGACCGGTACGGGCTGGCCCGCCCGGTGGCGGTGCCGGCCCGGGCGACCGGCGCCCGCGGCCGGTGGCAGTCGATCCTCGCGCTGTTCGCGCCCGGGGTGCGCTGGGCGACGCCGCTGCTGTGGGCCGCGTCCTTCTGCGGCCTGCTGCTGGTGTACGGCGTCAGCACCTGGCTCCCGCAGCTGATGCGGGCCTCGGGCTACGGCCTGACCGACTCGGTGACCTTCCTGCTGGTCATCAACGCGGGTGGCATCGTCGGGATGCTGTTCGCGGGGCGGATCGCCGACCGCTTCGGCCCGGCCAGGATCTCGGGCCTGTTCTTCGCCTTCACCGCCGTCGGCGTGGTGCTGCTCAACTCCCACCTGCCGCTGCCCGCCACCTACCTGATGGTCGGTGTCACCGGTGTCTGGCTGTTCAGCGCCCAGACGATGGTCTACGCCGCGGCCAACGCCATCTACAGCTCCGACAAGCGGGCCACCGGCCTCGGCTGGGTCACCGGGGTCGGACGCTTCGGCGCGGTGCTGGGCCCCTCGCTGGCCGGCAGCCTGGTCGCGGGCGGCCGGCAGGACCTGGGCTTCACGGCCTTCGCGGTCGCGGGCGTCCTCGGGGCGATCCTGGTCACCCTGGCCCAGCTGGCGGCCCGCCTCGGTTCACGTCAGGCGGTCCTCGCGGCCACGGCCTGACGCCGTGGGCGGCCGGTCGCCGGCCGCCGGTCGCGCCGCGGGTCCACCGGCCGGCGCCGCGCGGTGTCGCGCTGGGTAGGCGGGACGGTACGTTCGGCGACGGCCGGAGGTTCGGTGGGGCCGCGAGCGGGGGAGGTGTCCTGCCGTCAACGCGTCTCCACCACCACCGGAGGACACCCTCATGACCATCCCTCACCGCCTCGTCGGCACCGGCGCCGACCGCGTCGTCGTGCTGCACGACTGGTTCGGCACCAGCGCGGGCTGGGGTCCGTTCCCGGAGTACCTGGACGGCGCCGCCTTCTCGTACGCCTTCCTCGACTACCGGGGCTACGGGGAGCGGGCGGACGTCCCCGGCGAGTACACCCTCGCGGAGATCGCCGGGGACGTGCTCGCCCTGGCGGACCAGCTCGGCTGGGAGAGCTTCTCGCTGGTCGGGCACTCGATGGGCGGCAAGGCGGCGCAGCGGGTGCTGGCCGAGGCGCCGCACCGGGTGCGCAAGCTGGTGGGCGTCGCGCCGGTGCCCGCCTCCGCCTACCCGCTGGAGGGCGACGCGTACGACCTCTTCCACGGCGCGGCCGAGCGGCCGGCCAACCGGCGGGCGATCCTCGACCTGGTGACGGGCCACCGGGCCGGGGCGGTCTGGCTGGACCGGATGACCGCGCAGTCCCTCGCGCTCTCCCGCCCGGAGGCCTTCGCCGCCTACCTCGTCGACTGGACCACGCTGGACTTCGCCGCGAAGGTGACCGGCAGCCGGCTGCCGGTGCGGGTCTTCGTCGGCGAGCACGACCCGGCCCTGAGCGAGGCGGTGATGCGGGCGACCTGGCTGGCCCACTACCCGGACGCCGCACTGGAGACGCTGCCGGGCTCGGGCCACTACCCGATGTACGAGGTGCCGGTCGCCTTCGCGAGCGCACTGGAGGCCTTCCTGCGCGACTGACGCGGCGGCGGGAGGTGCCCCGCGCGGACGCGCCGGTGGTGCCCCGTCGGGTGGTGCCGCGCAGGCGCCCGGGCCGGTGCGGGCCGGCCCGGGTCGTCCTGGTCAGGCCGGGTCGGCCGGGTCGGTCGTCCGGACCCGGCGGGCGAGGTGGACCGCCCCGGCCACCGCCACGGCCGCGCCGAGCGGGGCCACGCAGGCTCCGGCGTACTGGAGCAGCGTGTGCAGACGCGCCGGCCGGTCGAAGGCGGCGACGGCCGCGAGGGGCATCAGCCAGGGCAGCGCCCCGAGCCCGACGCCGGCTGCCCGCAGCCGGTCGGGTCGTCCACCGGACAGCCGGCCCAGCAGGGCCGGCGCCGCCACCGCGCTGAGCCAGATCGGCAGCAGGGCCAGCACGGGCAGCAGGAGGTGCTGGGCCCCGTACCGGTCGACCGCGATCATCGGGAGCGCGACCGCGAGCGCGAGGCCGACCATCTCCCACCGGCCCCGCCGCGTGACGTCCACCAGGCCGGCCGGTGCGAGCAGCACCAGTGCGCCGACCAGGGCCATGGTCGCCATCTGACCCGCCGTGTACGGGTACAGCCCGGTCAGGGCCAGCACGCCGACGCTCAGGAGGGCGGCCGCCCCGCCCGCGATCCGGGCGGACCGCCAACGGCCGAGCGCGGCGATCCCGAGGGCGAGCAGCCACGGCACGGTGTAGGCCGTCTGGAGGGTGGCGTCCAGCACGGCGTGGCCGAGGCCGAGGCCGGGGTACGGGTACCGGATCCGGTGGACCAGCTCGCGCAGCTGGGGCAGCAGGAAGTACCCGGCGCAGCCGGCCGCCAGCGCGAGCGCGACCGGCGCCGCGCCGGCCAGCACGCGGCCGGCCGGGTCGGTGGGGCCGATCCGCAGTCGTAGCCGCAGGGCGTGGGTGGCGAGGTCGCGGCACTCCCGGAGCACCGCACTCCGGGGTCGGCCCGCGGTGGCCTCGGCGAAGGTGGCGCAGATGTCCTCGCCGTGGGCGGCCCGGTAACGGGCGGGGTAGAGGGCGACCAGCAGGCGGACCGTCCGCGGGTCGGCGTGGTCGGTCGTGACGTCGTTCACGCGGTCGCCCCGTTCGGTCGCAGTCGGAAGGCGGCCAGTCGGCGTTCGGCTTCGGCGGCGGCGGCCCTGAGGCGCCCGGCCTCCTCTGCCAGCACGTCCTGCCCCTGGTCGGTGAGGGCGAAGGTGCGGCGCAGCCGCCCGCTGACCACCTGCTCGCTCTCGATCCGTACCAGGCCCTGCTGGAGGAGCCGGTCGAGCGCGGTGTAGAGGGTGCCGGTGCTCAGGCGGCTGTGGCCGCCGGAGATGGCGAGCACCTCCTGGATGATGGCGTAGCCGTGCCGGGGGGCGTCGGCCAGTGCGGTGAGCACGAGCCTGGTGGGCTCCTGTAACTGACGATCGGTCATGCGGCGAGCATAGGACGACGATCGCAATATGTCGATGGTCGGACGATAGGGGGACGGCCGGGTGCGTCGGGGGTCGGACGCCGGGCCGAGCGCGGTACCCCGGGTCTCGGCCGACACCTCGTCGCCCCCGGACCGGCGGTAGCCCCGCCAAACCGCGCCGCCCCCGGGGCGGGCCGCCCGATCGGACCGCCCGGCGCAGCGCTACGAGGGGCGGGGGCCGGCGTACCAGCGCCAGCTGGTGCGGCGCGAGCGCCCTGGGAGCTCGCCGCGGCCGGTGGCCCAGAGCAGGGTCGGCCAGGGGGCGGTGTCCCCGGGCACGTCCGGGAACAGCCGGGCGAGCGCGCGCGAGCACAGGTCGGCCGGCGGGCTCCAGGGCAGTCCGAGGCCCTGCGTCAGGTCGTACGCGTGGACCAGGGTCTCCACCACGCCCATCGCGGCGAAGCCCTCCGGGTCGGAGATCCCGTAGGCGTGGTAGGCGCGGACCTCGGCGGGGCTGGTGCGCACCATGGCGACCAGCAGCGCGCCGCTCGCCTCCAGGACCTGCAGGACCCCTTCGGGGCCGGCCGTCCGGTCGGCGTGCACGGCGTTCGCCGGGCCGCCGGGCCGCCGGCTCTCCCAGAGGAAGGGCACCTCGCCGGTCAGCGGGGGCCGCCGGGGGCCCAGCTGGGCCGCGTAGGCGAAGAGGTCGTCGCTCAGGTGCTCGGCGGTCTCCCAGCAGTCCCACTCCAGGGCGCCGGCCCGGCCGTCCCAGGCCTCGGCCCCGGGCGCACCGCGCAGGGCGTCCACGGCCAGCCGGACGGCGAGGTCGACGTCGTCCGCCGTGACGGGCGCGGGGGGTGCCGGGGGAGTCGGGACGGTTCCGGGGGCGCCACCGGTCGGGTCGTCGGGGATCGGGGCGCTACCGGTCGGGTCGTCGGGGATCGGGCCGTCGGGGGTCGGGCCGGAGCCTGCACGTGCCATGGCACGACCGTACCGCGCGGACGGTCCGTCAGGCGGCGGGGCGCGGCAACCGACGGGTGGCCGCGCCCCGGGCCGTCAGCGGCGGTGGGCGTCCGCGGGGCCGCCGCGCTCCACCAGGTCGGCCCCGAGGATCCGGGCCGCCCGGCGGACCTGCCGGCGCAGATCGGCCAGCGCGGTCTCGGTCTCGGCCGGGAAGCAGCGCGCCGCCGTCTCCGGCAGCGTGTCCGGGAGGTCCCGCAGGGCGGCCCGCAGGACACCGGCCAGCCGCTCCAGGTCGCCGAGCGCGAGCCTGCTCTCCTCCTGGTCGGCGACCGGCTCCCCGACCGGGGGCGCCGGCGGCTCCTGCTCCCACGGGGTCGCGGCGGCCGGTGCGTAGCCGAGCTCGGCGCGGGCCGCCGTGAGCGCCTTGGCGGTCGGCCGCCCGCCGCCGGCCAGCGCCTTCTCCACCACCTCGCGCACCTGCTCGGGGCCCCGCTCCCGCAGGACGGGGACGAGCACCCGGGCCTGGGACTCGCGGAGCACGATGTTGCCAAACACCGGATTTGGCAACAGCGCGGCCTGGACCGGGATCATCTCCAGCAGCCGGTGCGCGTACGAGCGGGACAGGCTCCAACGCTCCGTCAGGTACTCCTCCCAGGTGGCGTGGCTCGCCCGGTAGAGCCGCCGGTCGTGGATCTCCCACAGGGCGGGGCCGGCGTCCGCCGCGAACCGGGTGTGGGCCGCCTCCTTGTCGGCCTCGAACTGCTGCTGCGCCTGCCGGATCGCGGTGACACCCTGCTCCTGCGCGGCGGCCACCCGCGCCTCCAGCTCGGCCAGCGTGCAGTCCGCGAGCGAACCGCCGGCGCCGGGCGTCGCGGCGCCGGCGGCCGGTGCGGCCTCGGGGCGGCGCCCGGGCCGGTTGCCGATCAGCAGGGTCTCGGGGCCGGCCAGTTTCGCGCCGCTGTCGGGGCGCTGGAGCCGTGGGCGTGCGGTCATGCGGCGACCTCCTTGAGCTGCCTGACCTGGACGGCCAGCCGGTCGAAGTCCTCCGCGACCTCCCGGGCGGGGGTGGTGCGAAGGGAGCGGAGCGGGGCGACGGAGTCGGCGGCGGCCTTCACGACCGCCCGCTCCCGGATGTGCGGCGCCCACACCAGGCCGGGGAAGCACTCGTCGAGCCCCGCGATCTGGAAGTCGTGGACGCCGAGGCCGGAGCGCACCCGGGACGGGACGACCCCGGCCACCCGCAGCCGCGGGTTGCTGAGGTCCTCTGCGTGGTCCCGGACGAAGTTGAGCACCCGTACCGCGCCCTCGATCCCGTCGAACTCGGGCTCGGCCACGATCAGCACCACGTCGGCCGCGACCATCGCCAGCTGGGTCAGGTGCCCCAGCGAGGGCGGGCAGTCCAGCAGGGTGATCCGCCGGTCGTCGCAGCCGGCGAGGGCCCGCTTGAGGCGCTTGACCGCGCCCACCGTGCCGGCCTCGGAGATCCGGTTCTCCAGCTCGAACCTGGCCGGCAGCACCCTGATCCGCTCGCCGTAGACCCCGCCCCAGCCGCAGGGCACGTAGGCGTCCCGGGCCGCGCCGAGCGCGTCGCACTTGATCGCCTCACTGATCGTCATCTGGTCCGGGTCCGGCCGGGCGCCCAGCCGCCGGGAGGCGTTCCCCTGCGGGTCCACGTCGGCGACGTCGACCAGCTCGCCCGCCTCGGCCAGCGCGGCGGCCAGGTTCACCACCATCGCCGACTTCCCCGACCCGCCCTTGTTCTGACATACCGCGATCCGCATCCGTGGCCTCCTCCGCTCCACCGCGGCCACCGAGCGGGCGGCCGTGTTCGCAGAGTAGTCAGCTGATAGCCCAGTGCTATCAAAGGCCGCCGCCCACCGCCGAGGAACACCCGGACGGCGGCGCCGCCCCGGGCCCGGGCCCCGGCCGCCGCCGGCCCCGGCGGTACGGTCTGACGGAGGCTCCGGACGGCCCCGCCGTCGCCGCCGGCCCGATCCGCAGCGCCCCGCCACGCCCGGGGCCGGACCCCGACGAACCCCTATTCCGACCCCTGTCTTCCGAGCGCCCGGATGGCACTTTCCGCAGCCCAGGGTGCATGGAGGGCAACGTCACATCGGGATGCCCTGCTGGCGGGCGCCGGCGGACCTTAACCTTCCCTCATGACGGTCCCACCCGAAGGGCTCCCGCTGGCCGCCGAGTTCCCGGACGCAACCCGTGAGCAATGGCAGCTCCTCGTCGAAGGCGTCCTGCGTAAGTCAGGTGCGCAGAACGTCGAAGGTGCACAGGCCGAGGACGCCCTCACCACCGAGCTTCAGGACGGGCTCCGCGCCCGCCCGCTGTACACCGCCGACGACACGGCGGCCGACCCCGGCTATCCGGGCTTCCCGCCGTTCGTGCGCGGGGGCCGGGCCCAGGGATCGGCGCTGACCGGATGGGACGTGCGTCAGCGCCACGCGCACCCGGACCCCCGGCACACCAACGAGGCGGTGCTCGCGGACCTGGAGAACGGCGTCACCAGCCTCTGGCTGGTGGTCGGCGAGGGCGGCGTGCCGGTGGACTCCGTCGCGGACGTCCTCCGGGGCGTCTACCTCGACCTGGCGGGCGTGGTCCTCGACGCGGGCGCCGACTTCGCCGAGGCGGCCCGGAAGCTGCTGGAGGTCGTCGAGGGGACGGACGCCCCGGCCTCGGTCGCCCAGGTCAACCTCGGCGCCGACCCGCTGGGCCTGCTCGCCCGCACCGGCGACGACCGGGACACCGAGCGGCACCTCGCCGACACCGTGGACCTGGCCGCGGCCGTCCGGGTGCACCCGAACCTGCGGACCGTCACCGTGGACGCCCTCGGCTACCACGACGCGGGCGCCTCGCCGGCCGAGGAGCTCGGCTGCTCGCTGGCCACCGGCGTCGCCTACCTGCGCGAGCTGACCGCGGCCGGACTCCCGGTCGACGAGGCCTGCGGGCAGCTGGAGTTCCGCTACGCGGCCACCGCCGACCAGTTCCTGACGATCGCGAAGTTCCGTGCGGCGCGCCGGCTCTGGGCCCGGGTGGCCCAGGTGAGCGGCGCCGCGCCGGAGGCCGCCGCGCAGCGCCAGCACGCCGTCACCTCCGACGTGATGATGACCGAGCGCGACCCGTGGGTGAACATGCTGCGCACCACCGTCGCCTGCCTGGGCGCCGGGGTCGGCGGCGCCGACGCCGTCAGCGTGCTGCCCTTCGACAGTGCGCTCGGCCTGCCCGACGCGTTCTCCCGCCGGATCGCCCGGAACACCCAGGCGGTCCTGCTGGAGGAGTCCCACCTCGCCAAGGTGATCGACCCGGCCGGCGGCTCCTGGTACGTGGAGCAGCTCACCGACGAGCTGGCCCGCGCCGCCTGGGCCTGGTTCCAGGAGATCGAGCGGGCCGGCGGCCAGCGGGCCGCGCTGCGCTCGGGCCTGGTCGGCGAGCGGATCGCCGCGACCTGGGCCCGGCGTTCCGCGGACCTCGCGCACCGACGCGAACCCGTCACCGGCGTCAGCGAGTTCCCCAACCTCGGCGAGCAGCCCGTGACCCGGGAGAAGGCCGCGGCGCGGGCCGGCGGCGGGCTGCCGAAGGTCCGGCGCGCGGAGGCCTTCGAGGCACTGCGCGGCCGGTCCGACGAGTGGCTGGCCGCCACCGGCGCCCGCCCGACGGTGTTCCTGGCGGCGATCGGCCCGGCGGCCGTGCACACCGCCCGCTCCTCCTTCGCCGCCAACCTCTTCCAGGCCGGCGGCCTCGCCACCGTGACCGGCGAGGGGGCCGGGGCGGACGAGCTGGCGGCGGCCTTCGCGGCGAGCGGCGCGAGCGTCGCCTGCCTCTGCTCCGGCGACAAGGTCTACGCCGAGCAGGCGGAGGCCGTGGCGACGGCGCTCAAGGCGGCCGGCGCCCGGCGGGTGCTGCTGGCCGGCAAGCCGGGCGAGCACGGCGAGGCGTACCACAGGGCCGGGGTCGACGGATACGTCTTCGCGGGCTGCGACGCCGTCGCCGCCCTCACCTCGACCTTCGACGAGATCGGAGCGGCACGGTGATCCCCGACTTCACCGAGATCGGCCTGGACGACGAGGCCGGCACGCCGGGCGCCCCGGGCGCCGGCGGCGAGCAGTGGCGGCAGGCCTGGGAGCAGGCCACCGGCAAGGACGTCGAGGAACTGGTCTGGGAGACCCCCGAGGGCATCGGCGTGAAGCCGCTGTACACCGGCGAGGACCTGGCCGGGGTGGACTTCCTCGCCACGTACCCGGGCATCGCGCCGTACCTGCGCGGGCCGTACCCCACCATGTACGTCAACCAGCCCTGGACGGTGCGCCAGTACGCCGGCTTCTCCACCGCGGAGGAGTCCAACGCGTTCTACCGCCGCAACCTGGCGGCCGGTCAGAAGGGCCTCTCGGTCGCCTTCGACCTGCCCACCCACCGCGGCTACGACAGCGACCACCCCCGGGTGACCGGCGACGTCGGCATGGCGGGCGTGGCGATCGACTCCATCTACGACATGCGCCAGCTGTTCGACGGCATCCCGCTGGACAGGATGTCGGTGTCGATGACCATGAACGGGGCGGTGCTGCCCGTCCTGGCGCTCTACATCGTGGCGGCCGAGGAGCAGGGGGTGGCGCCCGAGAAGCTGGCGGGGACCATCCAGAACGACATCCTCAAGGAGTTCATGGTCCGCAACACCTACATCTACCCGCCGCAGCCGTCCATGCGGATCATCTCCGACATCTTCGCGTACACCTCGCAGAAGATGCCGCGCTACAACTCCATCTCCATCTCCGGGTACCACATCCAGGAGGCCGGGGCCACCGCCGACCTGGAGCTGGCGTACACCCTGGCCGACGGCGTGGAGTACCTGCGCGCGGGCCTCGCGGCCGGCATGGACGTGGACGCCTTCGCGCCCCGGCTGTCGTTCTTCTGGGCGATCGGCATGAACTTCTTCATGGAGGTCGCCAAGCTGCGCGCGGCCCGCCTGCTCTGGGCCAAGCTGGTGCAGCAGTTCGAGCCGAAGAACGCCAAGTCGCTGTCGCTGCGCACGCACTCGCAGACCTCCGGCTGGTCGCTGACCGCCCAGGACGTGTTCAACAACGTCACCCGCACCTGCGTGGAGGCGATGGCCGCCACCCAGGGCCACACCCAGTCGCTGCACACCAACGCGCTGGACGAGGCGCTGGCCCTGCCGACCGACTTCTCGGCCCGGATCGCCCGCAACACCCAGCTGCTGCTGCAGCAGGAGTCCGGCACCTGCCGGGTGATCGACCCCTGGGGCGGCAGCGCCTACGTCGAGAAGCTCACCGACGACCTGGCCCGGCGCGCCTGGCAGCACATCCAGGAGGTCGAGGCCGCCGGCGGCATGGCCAAGGCCATCGACGCGGGCATCCCCAAGCTGCGCGTCGAGGAGGCCGCGGCCCGCACCCAGGCCCGGATCGACTCCGGCCGCCAGCCGGTGATCGGCGTCAACAAGTACCGGGTCGCCACCGACGAGCAGATCGACGTGCTCAAGGTCGACAACTCCTCGGTGCGCGCCCAGCAGATCGAGAAGCTGCGCCGGCTGCGCGCCGAGCGCGACGAGGCCGCCTGCCAGGACGCGCTGCGCGCGCTCACCGCCTCCGCCGAGGCCGGGCCGCAGGGCGGCGGCGGCCTGGAGGGCAACCTGCTGGCGCTCGCCGTGGACGCGGCCCGGGCCAAGGCCACCGTCGGTGAGATCTCCGACGCACTGGAGGCGGTCTACGGCCGCCACTCCGGCCAGATCCGTACCATCTCCGGTGTGTACCGAGACGAAGCAGGGCCCTCCACCGCGGTCGAGCGCACCCGCGGCCTGGTCGCGGCCTTCGAGGAGGCCGAGGGCCGCCGCCCGCGCATCCTGGTCGCCAAGATGGGCCAGGACGGCCACGACCGCGGCCAGAAGGTGATCGCCACCGCGTTCGCCGACCTCGGTTTCGTGGTCGACGTCGGCCCGCTCTTCCAGACCCCGGAGGAGGTGGCCCGCCAGGCCGTCGAGGCGGACGTCCACATCGTCGGCGTCTCCTCGCTGGCCGCCGGCCACCTCACCCTGGTGCCCGCGCTGCGCGCCGCCCTGGCCGAGGCCGGACGCGGCGACATCACCATCGTGGTCGGCGGGGTCATCCCCCCGCAGGACTTCGAGGCCCTGTACGAGGCCGGCGCCGCCGCCGTCTTCCCGCCGGGCACGGTGATCCCCGACGCCGCGTACGACCTGCTGAAGTCGCTGGCCGCCGAACTCGGCCACGAGCTGTAGGCCGCTGACGCCGATGGCCAGGGCGATCGACCTCGACAGTTACGTCCAGGGTGTGCGGGACGGCTCGCGCGCGTACATCGCGCGGGCCATCACCCTGGTGGAGTCCACCCGGCCCGACCACCGGGCGCTCGCGCAGCGCCTGCTGGTCGAGCTGCTCCCGCACTCGGGCAAGGCCGTCCGGGTCGGCATCACCGGCGTGCCCGGAGTCGGCAAGTCGACCTTCATCGAGGCGCTGGGCACCATGCTCACCGGCCTCGGCCACCGGGTCGCGGTGCTCGCCGTCGACCCCTCCTCCAGCCTGACCGGCGGCTCCATCCTGGGCGACAAGACCAGGATGGAGAAGCTCGCGGTGGACCCGGCCGCGTTCGTCCGGCCCTCGCCCACCTCGGGCACCCTGGGCGGGGTGGCCCGGGCGACCCGCGAGAGCATGGTCGTGATGGAGGCGGCCGGCTACGACGTCGTGCTGGTGGAGACCGTCGGCGTCGGCCAGTCCGAGACCACGGTCGCCGGCATGGTCGACACCTTCCTGCTGCTCACCCTGGCCCGCACCGGCGACCAGCTCCAGGGCATCAAGAAGGGCGTGCTGGAGCTCGCCGACATCGTCGCCGTCAACAAGGCGGACGGCCCGCACGAGCTCGACGCCAAGGCCGCGGCCCGGGAGCTGGCCGGCGCGCTGCGGCTGCTCCAGGCCCCGGACGCGGCCTGGAACCCGCCGGTGCTCACCTGCTCCGGCCGCGACGGCGCCGGGCTGGACGAGCTCTGGGAGCGGCTGCGGCAGCACCGCGAGATCCTCGGTGCCACCGGCTCGCTGGAGGCCAAGCGGCGCGACCAGCAGGTCGACTGGACCTGGTCCATGGTCCGCGACCAGCTGCTCTCCCAGCTCCGCGAACACCCCGAGGTCCGCCGCCTCACCCCCGGGCTGGAGCAGCAGGTCCGGGAGGGCAGGCTGACCGCCACGCTGGCCGCCGAGCAGCTGCTGGCGGGCTTCCGGACGCCGGTGGCCGACGCGGGCTGAGCGGCGCGCCGGCCCGCGCGGGGTCCGTACCCTGCCCGCTGCCCACGCCCCCGTACCGTTCCCCGGGGCGCGCGGCGCGGCGCGGCGCCGTGCCGTGGCGTGCCGCGCGGTGCCGCGGGCGGCCGACACTGCTCAGGCCGGCAGCGGAGCGGCGGCCCGGGCGGTCGCGGCGGAGCCGGAGCCGAACCCCCGGGCGATGAGCCGGACGGCGAGCGACACCTCCCAGGCGAACACCGGGAGCGCCGCGAGCGACCCGGCCACCGACACCTGCTCGTAGAGCCCGAACAGCACCGCGACGGCCGAGGCGCAGATCAGCGGACCGCCGACCAGCCCCAGGACGGCGACGGACCGCGGGACCAGCCCCGCGCGGTACAGCAGGCAGGCCAGCACGAGCGTGTTCGCCCCCAGCACGATGTTGGGGCCCAGCAGGAACGTCCAGTCGTGGACGGCGACCAGGGCCCGGGCCGCGGTGGCGAGGGATCCGGCGTCGGTGTCCGCGCCGGACGCGAAGTCCCGGCGCAGCGTCAGGACCGCCAGCACGCTGACCAGTCCGACCAGGATGACGGCGGCCTCCAGCAGGCGGGCGCAGGCGTAGCCGAGCGCGGCCGCCTCGTTGCGGCGCCTGAGCACCGGGAACAGCGTGACCCCGGTGCCGACGACCGCCGCGGCGAGCACGATCTCGCACAGCGCGCCCAGGGCCACCCGGGTGTCGGCGCCGGCGCCGAGCACGTAGCCGGCGTCCCGCAGCGCGGGCCGGTAGAGCGCGAGCCCGCCGATCGCGGCGATCTCGGTGACAAGGAAGAAGACTCCCGCGACGGTCGCGGTCCCTCTGGTCGGGCGCATCGGCACTCCCCTCGAAAGGTGTACGGCGTACACCTGCGGGTCACCATAGGCGTACGCCGTACACTCGTCAAGGCGGGACGCCGGTCCCCGGGTGATCGCGAGGGAGCTGGTCGAGATGGTGCAGCAGGCGGAGGCGGCCCGCCGGGCGCCGCTGAGCAGGGACAGGGTGCTGCGCGCCGCGGTCGCACTGGCCGACGAGACCGGGATCGAGGCGCTCAGCATGCGCCGGCTCGCCCAGGAGCTCGGCGTGGTGCCGATGGCGCTCTACAAGCACGTCGCCAACAAGGAGGAACTGCTCGACGGCATGGTCGACGCCGTGGTCGGCGCGATCGACCGTCCCGCCCCGGGCGCCGACTGGCACGGCGCCGTCCGCGGGCGGATCCTCTCCGCGCGCCGCGCCCTGCTGGGGCACCCCTGGGCGGCCCGGGTGATCCGCTCCCGGAGCGGGCCGACCCCGGCCGTGCTGGCGTACCTGGACTCGGTGATCGGCATGTTCCGGACCGGCGGCTTCTCGGTCGACCTCACCCACCACGCGATGCACGCCCTGGGCAGCCGGGTGCTGGGCTTCACCCAGGAGCTGTTCGACGACCCGCCCGCACCCGGCCCGCAGCCGGGGGCGGAGGCCGTGGCCGCGATGGCGGCCCGGTACCCCCACGTCGCGGAGCTGGCGACGGCGGCGGCCCACGACGGGGACTCCGTCGTGGGCCGGGGGTGCGACGACCAGTTCGAGTTCGAGTTCGCGCTGGACGTCCTGCTGGACGGCTTCGAGCGGCTCCGGCGACAGGGCTGGACGTCCGCCGGGCGCCCGCCGTCCGGGCCGGGTACGGCTACGGTTCCAGGTGCCAGCTGTTGACCTTCTCCGGGTGGATCCGGATCAGCTCCTCGCTGAAGAAGGGCGGCGCGCCCGCCGGCCGCCGGTCGGTGAACAGCTCGGCGCGGCCCCGGATCTCCACGCCCCGGCCCCAGCCGGGCTTGACCGCGCCCGGCTCGTCGGGGGTCATGTCGTCTACGACGAAGGCGACCCGGGGGTCCGCCTTGAGGTTGCGGTACTTCTGGCTCGCGCTCAGACCCGGGCCGCCGATGTCGATGGTGCCGTCCTCGTTGAGCCAGAACCCGACCGGCCGCACCTGGGGTACGCCGGTCGGGCCGATGGTGGCGAGTCGGCCGAGCGACTGGCCACCCAGGTAGGCGAGTTCCGATTCCTTGAAGGTCATGCCGTCGGGCTCCGTTCGGTGCGGGGCGGGATCGCCGGGTCGCGTGCGGCGACCCCTCCGACCGTAGGACTTCAAGCGGACTTCATGTCAACGCCCGCCGACCGGCCGGTCAGCCCAGGGGAGTGCCCGCGCCGAGCTCGGTGCTCTTCAGCAGCACCAGCAGCACCAGGACCGCGAGGGTGGCCACCACCACGGCGCCCTGCACGGCGAGCCGGCCCTTGCGCGGGGCGTACACGAAGGCCGCGCCGACCGCCGCCCCCACCAGCAGGCCGCCCAGGTGGCCCTGCCAGAAGGTGAAACCGGCCGAGGCCACCAGCCAGACCAGCGAGGCCGCCAGCTGCCGCCCGCCGCCCAGCGGGTCGTGCCACATCCGGCGGCTCATCAGGAAGTAGGTGGCCACCAGCCCGAAGATCGCCCCCGACGCGCCGACGGCCTCCTCCTGCGGCGAGATCAGGTACCCGAGCACCGCACCGCCGAGCGCGGCCGTCAGGTAGACCACCAGGAAGCGGACCCGGCCCAGCTGCTGCTCGACCACCCGCCCGAACATCCACAGCGCGTACATGTTCAGCAGGATGTGCAGCGCGCCGAACTGCCCCTGGGTGGGCGGCAGGTGCAGGAACGCGGAGGTTATCAGCCGATACCACTCGCCGGACGCGACGCCGACCTCGTGGAACCCCGGCGGCAGCAGGTCGCCCTCCACCACGTACCGCAGCCCGTCCGGCCCGACCACGCCCTGGCCGAGCCCGTCGAAGCGGTCGACGGTGTCGGGCCGGACGAGTTCGAGCAGGTACACCAGCGCGTTGACCGCGATCAGCAGGTACGTCAGCAGCGGTGTGGTGGTCAGCTGCCCGCCGAAGACCGTGCGGGCCTGACGGACGCTCCGGTGCCCCTCCTTCACGCACTCCGGGCACTGGTGGCCGACCGGCGCGTCCAGCATGCAGTCCGGGCAGATGAAGCGTTCGCACCGGGTGCAGCGGATGTACGACTCCCGCTTGGGATGCCGGTAGCAGGTGGGGGCGGACGGCGTCTCGGGGGTCTGCGACCCCTCCGTGACGTGCGTGGCATCCATGAGAGCGCGGGTCTCCGTACGGGTGGGGGCTCGATCCGGTGGCGCGTTCGCGGCCGGTGCAGCGAACAAGGTAGCGAAGGCGCGGGGTCCGGTGATCGCAGGGGCCCGTCCCGGGCCGGTGGCACCGGGACGTCAGGGGCCGGCCAGTGGCGCCGGGGCGCCGTGCGGGGCCGGCCGGGGCGGGCCGGGACCGCACGGCGGGCTGGGCCGACCGGGTCGATCCGGGGGATCCCCCGGCGGATGTCGATCCGGGCCGCGCCCGTTCGTGTAGAGGGTGGAGGACCGGCACGGCGCCGGGCTCCGAGCACCAGGAGGAAGAGCCATGAAGCAGTACCTGCTCAGCATCTACCAGCCCGACGGCGAGCTGCCCGCGCCGGAACTGCTCGACCGGGTGATGCGGGACCTCGCCGTCCTCAACCAGGAGATCAAGGACGCCGGGTCCTGGGTCTTCACCGGTGGACTGCACCCCGCCGACACGGCCACCGTCGTACGGGTCCGGGACGGCGCGACGCTCACCACCGACGGCCCCTACGCCGAGGGCAAGGAGCACCTCGGCGGGTTCTGGGTCATCCGGGCGCCCGACCTCGACGCGGCCCTCGCCTGGGCCCGGAAGGCGGCCACCGCGACCACCCTCCCGATCGAGGTCAGGCCCTTCCAGGACGGGCCGGAGGCCTGAGCCCCGCCGTGCCCGGCCCCGACCGTCCCCGACCGCCCGGCCCCGGCCTGCCCGGCGCCGGCCCCGATGCCGACGCCGTCGCCGACCCGGCCCCCGACGCCGTCGCCGAGGTCGAGCGCGTCTTCCGCCGGGAGTACGGCCGGGCGGTGGCCGTGCTGGTCCGCCGCTTCGGTGACATCGACCTCGCCGAGGAGGCGGTCCAGCACGCCTTCACCCGGGCGGTGGAGCGCTGGCCGACCGAGGGGGTACCGCCGAGCCCGGCGGGCTGGATCATCACCACCGCCCGCAACCGGGCCGTCGACCACCTGCGCCGGGAGGCCGGCCGGGCCGAGCGCCAGGCGCGTGCCGCGCTGCTCGCGCCCGTCGCCGGCCCGAGCGGCGAGGCACTCGGCGACCCGGGACAGCAGCCCGAGGGACAGGATCCCGGCACGGAGGATCCCGGCGCGGAGGCGGCCGGACTGCGGGACGACCGGCTACGCCTCATCTTCACCTGCTGCCACCCGGCGCTGGCCACCGGCGCCCAGGTCGCCCTGACCCTGCGGCTGCTCGGCGGGCTCGGCACGGCGGAGATCGCGCGCGCCTTCCTGGTCCCCGAGCCGACCATGGCGCAGCGGCTGGTCCGCGCCAAGGCCAAGATCCGCGACGCCGGGATCCCGTACCGCGTCCCGGGCGGGTCCGAGCTGCCGCAGCGGCTGCGCGCCGTCCTCGCGGTGGTCTACCTGGTCTTCAACGAGGGGTACACGGCGAGCTCGGGTGACCGGCTGGTCCGCGCGGACCTCTGTGCCGAGGCCCTCCGGCTGGGCCGGCTGCTGGCGGAGCTCATGCCCGAGGAGCCGGAGGTCACCGGCCTGCTGGCGTTGATGCTGCTCACCGACTCACGCCGGGCCGCCCGAAGCACCGCGGCGGGTGACCTCGTCCTGCTGGCCGACCAGGACCGGAGCCGCTGGGACCGGGCCGTGATCGCCGAGGGGCAGGCGCTGGTGCGGCGGTGCCTGCTGCGGGCCCGGCCCGGTCCCTACCAGATCCAGGCGGCGATCAACGCCGTGCACAGCGACGCGCCCACCGCCGCGGCGACCGACTGGCCGCAGATCCTGCGGCTCTACGACCAGCTGCTGGCGCTGGAGCCGACCCCGGTCGCGGCCCTCAACCGGGCGGTCGCGGTGGCCGAGGTCGAGGGCCCGCGCGCGGCCCTGGCCCTGGTCGACGAGCTGGGGCTGGACGGCTTCCACGTCTACCACGCCGTCCGGGCGGACCTGCTGCGCCGGCTGGGCCGCACCGCCGAGGCGGCCGTCGCGTACGAGGCGGCCGCCGCCGGCACCGGGAACGCCGCCGAGCGCGCGTTCCTGCTGCGCGCCCGCCGGGCCCTGGACGAGCCCTGAGCCGGCGGGCGCGCCGGCCGTCGGTCAGCCGCCGGTCTTCTGCCGGATCAGTTTCAGGGCGTCGTTCCACGCCGTCTTCGGGTCGGTGCCGTCACGCTCGACGGCCTGCAGGCCGGTCTCGGTGAGCACGGTCTTCGCCGTGCCGTCGTCCCTGCCGATCGGCGCCGGCCGGATGTACTGCGCGGCGGCGGCGTACGTCCGGCCGACCGGCGCGTCGCCGAAGAAGTCGAGCTTGGTCTGCTGGACGGCGGGCAGCTTGAGCGCGGCCACGGTGGAGGGCAGGTTGCCGACCTTGGCGAAGACCTTGGCCTGCTGCTCGGGCGCGGTCAGCCAGGCGGCCAGCGCCGCGGCCTCCTTCGGGTGCCCGCCCGCCTTGGGGACGGTCAGGAAGGCGCCGCCCCAGTTGCCGGCGACCGGCGCCTGGGCGATGTCCCACTGCCCGGAGGCGCTGTCGTCGGACTGGCTGCTGATCAGGCCGGTCATCCAGGACGGGCAGACCACGGTGGCGAACCTGGACAGGTAGAAGGCGCTGTTCCAGCTGCCCTGGAACTGGGTGAGCCCGGCGCTCATCCCGCCCTGCGCGGCCCGCACGGCGACGTCCCAGGCCTTCTTGACCCCGGGGCTGTCCTGCGGGTCCAGCCGGCCCGAGGGGTCCGAGTACTGCTGCGGCTCGCTGGACAGGACGGCGTTGAACAGCCCGCCGACGGAGTCGGTGAAGAACGTCCCCTTGGGGGCGGCCGCCTGGTAGCGCCGTCCGACGTCGACGAACCGGTTCCAGTCGCCCCGCCAGAGGTCGGCGACCGCCTCCCGGTCGGTGGGCAGGCCGGCCTTGCGGAAGAGGTCCTTGCGGTAGCAGACCGCCATCGGCCCGATGTCGGTGCCCAGTCCGATCATCCTGCCGTCGGCGGTGGTGCCCTGCTGCGCCTTCCAGGGCAGCCAGGCCGCCGGGTCGACCCCGGGCGTGCCGAGGAGGTCGGTGAACGCGTCGGCGTAGGTACTGGTGGCCTGGGCGATGTAGCCCACCTCGACGGCCTGGATGTCCGCGAGACCGGTGCTCAGGGCGAGCTTGGGCGCGAGGGCGTCCCAGTAGGCCTGTCCGTCCTGGGTGATCTGGGTGTGGATGTTGATCTCCGGGTGGGCCGCCATGTACTCGTGGTAGAGGCCGGCCTCGTGGTAGCCGAAGGTGCCGAACTCGCCGACCGTCAGAGTGATCGTCCCCTGGGCCGCGGTCGCCGTCGCCCGGTCGGCCTCGGCCGCGGGGCCGGTCGGGGCCCCTTCGAAGGCGCAGCCGGTGAGCAGCAGCGCCCCGGCGGCGAGGGCGGCCGCCGGCCGCCGCCGGTGGGCCCGGGGCGGCCGTGCCCTGCCCGGGCGGAGCACCGGGGTCGGGAGCGGGGGCGTGGACGGGTGGCGCGGCGTACGCGGCATGGGTGGCGGGCCTCTCGCGGGCGGGGGAGGGGAGCGGGCCGGCGGCCGACAGGGGAAGCCGTCGGGCCGGGAGGGTCGGGTCGGTGGTGGGTGGGGTGGGGGTGTGGGGCCTGCGGGGCCTGAGGGGAAGGGGGCGGCTTGGCATGGACAGTCATGGGAGCGCTCCCATAGCGTCGGATCCAGGCCGCCCGGTCGGTCGGTGCAGCGTCGTCCCGGGGCAGGTCAGTGGCATGGACGCGACGATCATGGCTCGAAAGCAGCCAGACCGGCCCGGGGCTCCGGGCCGGTCTGGCCGCCCCGCCCCGCACCGGGTGTCCGGCGCGGGGCGGGGCGAGTGCTGCGGGTAGCGCGCGGTGGTGCGGATGGGCGGGGTGCGTGGCGGGCGTGGTGTGCGCGGGGCAGGACGGACGGGTCGTGCGGCGGGCCGCCGTGCCGGTCAGCCCCGGAGGGCGAACGGGTCGGTGTTGAACCGGAGCGCGGGGGAGGCCTGCTCGGCCAGGGAGTGGGCCTGCTCGGGCCACCAGGCCCCGGCCGCCGGGTCGACGCCGCCGTACTCGGGGTCGGTGCCGCCCGCGGTGCCGCGGGTGCAACTGCCGTCGGACTCGCCCGGCACCTTGATCCACAGGTAGGCGTCGAGCAGCGGCGCGCCGGTGTCGGCGGTGGGGCGGGTGCCGAGGCCGCGGGCGGGCGGGTTGCACCAGGTCTGCGGGTCCGGGTACTGGGCGGTGGGCGTCCACGGGCCCTGGCCGTTGCGGCTGGAGTCGATGACGAAGTGCGGCAGTCGCGCGCCGGCGGGTACGTGCGCGGCGTACCAGGCGTCCGCGTCGGCCTGCGGCCAGTACTGGTTGGCGCAGTCGCCGGCGGCGGCGCCGGGCGTGTTGGCGAGGTACCAGGAGCAGCCGGCGACCTGGTTGCCGTACCGGACCAGGTCCGCGTCCCGCTGGTAGTTGGAGACGTTCAGGAAGAAGCCCCGGGCCCGCTGGACCCCGCCGGCGTTGAGCAGTTCGGCCATGGTGCCGACGTTCTGCCAGGAGCTGTGGCCACCGTCCAGGTAGACCAGTGCTCCGCTCTGCTGCTCCAGCCGGTCCACCGCGGCGTTGGTCTCGGCCAGCCGGTCGGCCTGCTGCTGCGCGGTGCCGCCGCAGAACGCGGGGCTCAGCGCGAGGCCGTCGGGCTCCAGGACGACGACCGTCCGGCGCTGCCCGATGCCCCGGGCGAGGGCGTCCACCCAGGCCGCGTACTGGGCGGAGTCGGCGGCGCCGCCGGCCGAGTACTGCGAGCAGTCCCGGCCGGGGACGTTGTAGGCCACCGCCACCGCGGTCTGCCGTTGCCGGGCGGCCTTCGCCTGGAGCGCGGCCATGTCGCGGGTGGTCTGCGCGGGGTCGGCGGTGCCGGTGAACCACTGGGCGACCGGCCAGCTCGCCAGCTTCGCCATCGCCACCGCCCCGGCGGCGTCGCCGGCCTTGAGGTCGGTGACCGCCTGGCGGGCGGCCTTGCTGGCCGGCTCGATGAAGAAGTGCGTGTCGGCGGGGAGGGTGCGGGCGCCGGCCGGGGCGGCCTGGGTCGCGGTCGGCGCGGGGGCCGCAACCGAAGGCCCGGCGGACAGCGCGAGTGTTGCGGTCACGGCGAGCGTCGCGGTCGCGGCGAGTGCCGCTCGCCTGGTGCGGGCGTTGCGCATGGCGGGAACTCCCTCTGGTCGGGTGGGTCGGCCCGGGGCGGGTCCGTGCCGGCTCGGGTCCCGGGGCACGGCGGGTCCGGGGGCGGCCGTGCCGGTCCGGGCCCGCGGACGCGGGGTCGCGATCCGGTGCCGCCGGCGCCCGGGCCACGTGGTGGCCCGGGTGGGTCGGGCGGGCCTTCAGAGGCCCTGCCGGTCGGGGTGGCCGGCCGGTGACTGCTGCGCCGTACGAGAGGATCGCCCCGGCCTGGGAGCGCTCCCAGATGCCGGGGCGGCCGGTCCCCGCAGAGGTGGGTGGGGGCAGGGGACCGCCACACATGAAGTCAGAGTCCCCCCGGGGGCGTCAAGACTTCTCACCGGGTTCACCTTGTGAAGCATCGTCAGGCCGGTAGGCCCGCCCAGGCGCCGCCAGGGCCCGAGTGTTTCAAATCTCTGAAGGATTGTTCGACAGTTCGACGCTTCGGCGGGGTCGTCGGAGCCGTTGCAGGCCAATTCGGCGCCCCGGGCGGGGTTCGGCGACCGGCCGAACCCCGCTTTTCGGGCGCCCGGCGCCGCCCGGCCCGGTCATGGGCGCCCGGGTGACGCCGCTCGCCGACCGGTCGCCGTGAGCCCCGCCCGGACGGTGCGCGGTCACGTCCGGCGGTCCGCCTGCGGCCGGTCGGCGGCCCCCTGGTGCCCGCCGGAGGGCCCGTCCGCCCCGCCCGCCCGGATCGGTGCCCGGCGGGCGCCCATGGAGGTTCCACGGTCGTCCCATGGGCCTCCCACGCTCTCCCACGGTCCTCCCACGGCTGCCGGCCGCTGCCCGCCGGCGGTCGGCCGGGCCGCGCGGTCGGGTCGAGCCCCGGCTGTCGCCACCCGGCCGCGCCGGGGTGCGCCGGCCCGGCCCCGGTTGCCCGGTGGACGCCGGCCCCGGCCGCCCGTACCGGCTCCCAACTGGGGGAATGTCCGGAGCCCGATCCGCCGTGCGGTCCGCCCCGCCGGCCGGACTCCGGTGACGGGCCGGACATCGACAGGACACGCTCCGGTAACGGGTTGGACTTCATGTCTTGACACGCCTGCCGGACGGGAAGCAACCTTTCGGCAGACGCATGGGAGCGCTCCCACATCGAGGGAGCGAATGCCAGGCGTCGGTACCACCCCAAGGTCGCTGTTCCCCGGCCGGTCCCCGGCTCCCCCCGACATCGCTTCCGCCCCATTCCCGAGACGCACCGCCGCCTCTCGGACCAAGGAGATGGACATGCGCACGTCCCGTGCCACCCGCACCACCCGCTCGCGTCGGGCCGCACTGCTCGTCACCACCGTGCTGAGTGCCACGGCGCTGCTGGCCACCGGCTGCTCCAGCAGCGGTTCGAGCAGCTCCCAGGCTGCCGACCCGAACGAGAAGATCACTCTCACCGTGGGCGACTTCGGGACGTTCGGCTTCAAGGAGGCCGGCCTGTTCGACGCGTACACCGCGCTGCACCCGAACATCACCATCAAGGAGAACACCACCACCCAGGAGGCGGACTACTGGACCGCCGTCCAGACCCACCTCGCGGCGGGCAGCGGCCTCGACGACGTCCAGGCGCTGGAGGTCGGCCGCATCGCGCTGGCCACCTCCGACGCGCTGAGCGGCTCCTTCCAGGACCTCTCCAAGGCGCCGGGGATCAAGAAGGACGACTACCTCCCCTGGAAGTGGCAGCAGGGCACCACCGCGAGCGGCAAGACCATCGGCCTGGGCACCGACGTCGGCCCGATGGCGGTCTGCTACCGCCAGGACCTCTTCCAGGCCGCCGGCCTGCCCGCCGACCCGGCCGCGGTCAGCGCCCTGTGGGCCGGTGACTGGGCGAAGTACGTCGAGGTCGGCAAGCAGTTCCAGGCGAAGGCCGCCAAGGGCACCTTCTTCATGGACTCCGCCACCGGCCTGTTCAACGCCACGGTCTCCAGCAGCACCGAGCAGTACTACAAGAACGGCAAGCTCAACTACAAGGACTCGGCGAGCGTCAAGACCGCCTGGGACCTCGCCATGAAGGCCGACGCCGCCGGCACCTCGCAGGGCCTCAAGGAGTTCGACCCGACCTGGCAGACCGCGTTCACGCAGTCCACCTTCGCCACCACCATCTGCCCGTCCTGGCAGCAGGCGAACATCGAGAAGTACTCCGGCCCGGCCAACGCCGGCAAGTGGAACGTCGCCCAGGCGCCCGCCGCCGGCAACTGGGGCGGCTCGTTCCTGGCCGTCCCGAGCTCCGGCAAGCACGTGGCCGCCGCCCAGGACCTGGTGGCCTGGCTGAGCGCCCCCGAGCAGCAGGCCAAGGTCTTCCAGAAGGTCGGCAACATCCCGTCCAACCAGAACGCCTACTCCCTGCCCGGGGTCACCGACTTCAAGAACCCCTACATCGGCCCGAACGCGCCGACCGGCCAGATCTTCTCCACCGCGGCCAAGGCGATCAAGCCCGCCGAGACCGGCGTCAAGGCCGGTGACCTGCAGAACGCCTTCAGCAACGGCATCCTGCTGGTCGAGCAGAACGGCAAGAGCGCCGGCGACGCCTGGAACGAGACCGTCAAGCAGATCGACAGCACCATCCAGTAGCCGGCCGGCGGGGGCCGCCCGGTCAGTGCACCGGGCGGCCCCCGCCCGCCCCATCCGACGTCCATCGGCGTCCCGTCCGAGCGCCGGCGCCGCCGCACACCCGTGACGGCGTCCGAGGCCCCGAAGACCGGCGGAATCCCACTGGCCCTCGCCAGTGGGCCGAAGGCAGCAATCCACGGAAGGAAGCCACACGTGGCCACCTCCATCAGTGCCCGCGGGAGCGATCCGGGCTCCGCGACGCCAGACCGACCCCACCCCGTACCGCCGAAGGACGATCGCCGCCAGGTGTGGCGCAGCCGCCTGTACCGCTGGGACACCAAGGGCTCGCCCTACGCGTTCGTGTCGCCGTTCTTCCTGGTCTTCGCGGCGTTCGGGCTCTTCCCCCTGCTCTACACCGGCTGGCTGTCGCTGCACCAGGTGAGCCTCTACAACGTCGACCAGGCGCAGTGGGTGGGGCTGAAGAACTACACCGACCTGTTCACCGGGCCGCCCAGCCACTTCTTCTGGAACGCGCTCGGCAACACGATCACCCTCGGCGTCCTGTCGACCGTGCCGCAGCTGATGATCGCCATCGGCCTGGCCCACCTGCTCAACTACAAGCTGCGCGGCAGCTCGTTCTTCCGCACCGCGCTGCTGGCGCCCTACGCGACCTCGGTCGCCGCCGCCACCCTGGTGTTCGCGCTGATCTTCAGCCCGGAGAGCGGGATGGCCAACTGGTTCCTCGGCCTGTTCGGCATGGACCCGGTGGCCTGGGAGGCCGGCAACTGGACCTCCCAGCTCGCGATCTCACTGATCGTCACCTGGCGTTGGACGGGCTACAACGCGCTGATCTACCTCGCCGCCATGCAGGCGGTCCCCGGCGACCTGTACGAGGCCGCCGCGCTGGACGGCGCCAGCCGCTGGAAGCAGTTCCTGCACGTGACGGTGCCCGCGCTGCGGCCGACCATCCTGTTCACGGTGGTCGTCTCGACCATCGGCGCCACCCAACTCTTCGGCGAGCCCTTCCTGTTCGGCGGCCAGAGCGGCCACCAGGGCGGCACCGCGCACCAGTACGAGACCCTCGGGGTCTTCATGTACGACCAGGGATTCCGCAACAGCATGCTCGGCCGGGCCTCCGCCATCGCCTGGACGATGTTCGCCCTGCTGCTGCTGATCGGCCTCGTCAACGCCCTGATCGCCCGCCGCCTGCGCAAGTCGCAGTGAGAGGAGGAACCATGACCGCCGTACACCCGGCCGCTCCGGTCCGCACCGCGGACAAGGACGCCCAGGCCCAGGCGCCACGGCGCCGCCTCCGCTCGATCCGGACCGCCGCCGGCCGCCAGCACCACGCCGGCCCGCTCACCTACGCGGTGCTCGTCCTGGTCGCGCTCGCCTCGCTGTTCCCGCTGTACTGGACGCTGGTCGCGGCCTCCACCGACGCGCACGCGGTGGTCTCCACCCCGCCGCCGCTGGTGCCGGGCGGCAACCTGTTCAAGAACCTGTCCTACGTCTGGCACAACGCCGGCGGCCGGGGCATGGGCGTGGCGCTGCTCAACTCCACCCTGGTGGCGGGCTCCGTGACGATCGGCACGGTCAGCTTCTCGCTGCTGGCCGGCTTCGCCTTCGCCAAGCTCCAGTTCCCCGGCCGGGGCGCGATGATGGGCCTGGTGATCGCCACCCTCGCGGTGCCGGCCCAGCTGAGCGTGGTGCCGCTGTTCATCCTGATGAAGAACCTGGGCCAGGGCAACCACCTGAGCGCGCTGATCCTGCCCTCGCTGGTGACCGCCTTCGGTGTCTTCTTCATGCGCCAGTTCCTGGTCCAGGCGCTCCCCTCGGAGCTGCTGGAGGCCGCCCGGATGGACGGCGCCAACTCGCTGCGGGTGGTGTGGCACGTCGTGGTGCCGATCGCCCGCCCGGCGATGGCGGTGCTCGGTATGCTGACGTTCGTCCAGTCCTGGAACGACTTCCTGTGGCCGATCATCGCGATGAACGGCTCCTCCAACCCGACCGTGCAGGTAGCCCTCGCCGGCCTCGGCACCGGCTGGTCCACCGACTGGTCGATCATCATGGCCGGCGCCCTCATCGGCACGCTTCCCCTGCTCCTCGTCTTCGTCCTGTTCGGCAAGCACATCGTCGGCGGGATCACCCAGGGCGCCGTCAAGGGCTGAAGCCCGGCGCCCGCGGCCGCGCGGGGCCGGTGGCTCCTCCGCCACCGGCCCGCCCGTCCCACCCTCCCCGCCGTCTGTTCCCTCGCACCTCTGGAGCGTCCCCCGATGACCCCCGTGTCCTCATCCGCCCCGCACCGCCCGATCGAAACCCCGGCCCAGGAAAGCCGGTTGACCTTCCCCAGCGGCTTCCTGTGGGGCTCCGCCACGGCCGCCTACCAGATCGAGGGCGCCGCCGCGGAGGATGGCCGCACCCCGTCCATCTGGGACACCTTCAGCCACACCCCCGGCAAGACGCATCAGGGCGACACCGGCGACGTGGCCACCGACCACTACCACCGGTTCCGTGAAGACGTCGCGCTGATGGCCGAGTTGGGCCTCAAGGCCTACCGCTTCTCGATCTCCTGGCCCCGGGTGCAGCCGACCGGCCGCGGCCCGGCGGTGGAGCGCGGCCTGGACTTCTACCGCGCCCTGGTGGACGAGCTGCTGGCGGCCGGCATCGAGCCGGTGGCCACCCTCTACCACTGGGACCTCCCGCAGGACCTGGAGGACCTGGGCGGCTGGACGGTCCGCGAGACCGCCGAGCGCTTCGGCGAGTACGCCGCCATCGCCGCCCGCGCGCTGGGCGACAAGGTGAAGTTCTGGACCACCCTCAACGAGCCCTGGTGCAGCGCCTTCCTCGGCTACGGCTCCGGCGTGCACGCGCCCGGCCGGACCGACCCCGCCGAGGCCCTGCGCGCCGCCCACCACCTGAACCTGGCCCACGGCCGGGCGGTGGCCGCCCTGCGCGCCGAGCTGCCCGCCGACGCCAAGGTGTCCGTCACGCTGAACCTGCACCAGGTCCGCGCCCTGACCGGCTCCCCGGCGGACGTCGACGCCGCCCGGCGGATCGACGCCGTCGGCAACCGGGTCTTCACCGGCCCGATCCTGGAGGGCGGTTACCCGGCCGACCTGCGCGCCGACACCGCCCACCTGGTCGACTGGGACACCCTGGTGCACCCCGGCGACGAGGCCGCGATCGCCGCGCCCATCGACGTCCTCGGCATCAACTACTACAGCCCGACGCTGGTCTCGGCTCCGGCCGAGGGCGAGGAGCTCGCGCCCGGCGAGGCGGCGAAGAACGACGCCCACGGTGCCAGCGACCACTCGCCCTGGCCCGGCTCCGAGCAGGTGGTCTTCCACCTGCCGCCCGGCGAGCTCACCGCGATGAACTGGGCGATCGACCCGAGCGGGCTGTACGACCTGATCACCGACGTCTCCCGGCGCCACCCCGGCCTGCCGCTGATGATCACCGAGAACGGCGCTGCCTTCGAGGACACCGTCACCCCCGAGGGCGAGGTGCTCGACCCCCGGCGGATCGACTACGTCCACCGCCACCTGGCCGCCGTGCACCGGGCCATCGCCGACGGCGCCGACGTCCGGGGCTACTTCCTGTGGTCCCTGCTGGACAACTTCGAGTGGTCGTACGGCTACAGCCGGCGCTTCGGCGCCGTCTACGTCGACTACGCCACCCAGCTCCGGATCCCCAAGGCCAGCGCCCGCTGGTACGCGCGGTCCGTGCGGAGCAACTCGATCCCCCCGGTGGACGACCTGTCCTGACACGGGCCGCCACCGGGACGGCGGCGGGAGCGCTGGGGACGCCGCTCCCGCCGCGGGCCGGGCACGACAGCCGAGGGTCTGCCGTGTCCGGCTCTCCGGCGTCCGCCACCCGCCGGTGCAGCCCCCCGGGCACCGGCGGGTGGCGGACGCCGCCGCAGTCGATCGGGCACCGATGCACAATCAGGTACCGACGGACGAACCGGCACCGACGGACGACCAGGCACCGATCGAGAGGACGACCGATGGACCACGCGAGACCGTCGATCCGCCCGTACCGCGCAACCGACCGCGCGGCGGTCTACGACATCTGCGTGCGCACCGCCGAGGCCGGCGGTGACGCCCGCGGCCTGTACCGGGACGAGCAGGTGCTCCCGGACAACTTCGCCGGGCCCTACCTGGAGCTCGAACCCGACCTCGCCTTCGTCCTGGACGACGGCCGGGGCGCCGCCGTCGGGTACGTCATAGGCACCTCCGACACGTCCCGCTTCGTCGCCGACTTCCGCGAGCGCTGGCTGCCCGCGGTCGGCCGCCGCTACCCGGCGCCGGAGGGCGAGCCGGCGGACGGCGACGAGCTGATGGCGATGCTGCTGCACACCCCCGAGCGGATGATCGTGCCCGCCCTCGCCGCGTACCCGGCGCACCTGCACATCGACCTGCTGCCGGAGTTCCAGGGGCGCGGCTTCGGCCGGCAGCTGATGGACCGGCTGCTCGCCGCCCTGCATCGGGCCGGCGCCGGGCAGGTCCACCTCGGGATGCTCAGCGTCAACACCGGCGCCCGGGCGTTCTACGACCGCCTCGGCTTCCACGTCGTCCCGGTGCCCGACCCGGGCCCGCTGACCTACCTGGGCCGCTCCACCGCGCCCTGAACCGGCAGCCCCGGCACCTCGCCACCCCGGCACCTCGCCACCCCGGCACCTCGCCACCGGCCCGGTCCGGCCCGTACCGTCGGGCCGGCCGGCCCCTGGGCCGTTCGGGCGACGGTGGCTGCCCCGGCCCGCCCGGCCCGCCCGGCCCGCCCGGCCCGCGCGGCGCGCGACGACCGCTCCCGCGACGGTCACCGCGGCTCCCGCCGTCGCTCCCGGTCAGGGCCCCCGCCGGCCGGTAGGGTCCCGTCCCATGACGACGGAGCCGGCCCCATGACGACCGACCCTGCGCCGGGCCCCGACCCGGCCCGGGATCCGGGCCCCGCCGCGGACCGCCACGAGACCGCCGACGAGCGGGCCGACCGGAACCTGGTCGAGCTCCTCCAGGAGCTGCGGGTCGTCCAGACCGGCGTGCAGATCGTCTTCGCCTTCCTGCTCGGCCTGGTGTTCACCAGCAGGTTCCCGCAGCTCAGCGACTACCAGACGGGTGTGTACCTCACGACCCTGCTGCTCACGGTGGTCGCCTCGGCCCTGCTCGCGACCCCGGTCGCCCTGCACCGCGGGCTGTTCCACCGGGGCGCCAAGCGCCGGATCGTCGCGCTGTCCTCCCGGGTGGCGGTGGGCGGCCTGTTCTTCCTGGCGCTGGCGCTCAGCGGCGCCGTCCTGCTCGTCACCGACCTGGTGCTCGGCCACGGGCCGGCGGCCGCGATCACCGCGGCCACCCTCCTGCTGTTCGCGGGGCTGTGGTTCCTGCTGCCCTGGCTGCTGCGCAGGCCCTGAGCCGGCAGCCGCCGCTCCCCCCGGCGCCGCGCGCGGGTTGCCGGTGCCCGCTCCGCTCGGGCAGGGTGGGCGGTGAGCGCGGACGGCCGCGACCGGCCCGGCGCGGCGACGGGAGGAGGGCGGCGGACGATGACCACGCGACCCGGGGGCGACCCGCGGGGCCGGATCGGCAAGGACACCCGGCTGTGCATGTCGCTGGCCGCCCGGCCGGGCGACTTCGGCACCAGGTTCCACAACTTCCTCTTCGCGGAGCTCGGCCTCGACTACGTCTACAAGGCCTTCACCACCACCGACCTGCCCGCCGCCATCGGGGGAGTGCGGGCGCTGGGCATCAGGGGCTGCGCGATCTCGATGCCGTTCAAGGAGGAGGTGATCGCCCTGGTGGACGAGCTCGACGCCTCGGCGGCCGCCCTCCGGTCCGTCAACACCGTCGTCAACGACGACGGGTTCCTGCGCGCGTACAACACCGACTACCTGGCCGTCGCCCAGCTGCTGGCCGCCCACCGGGTGCCGACGGACGCCACGGTCGCGGTCCGCGGCAGCGGCGGGATGGCCAGGGCGGTGGTCGGCGCGCTCGGCGACGCAGGGTACGGCTCGGGCACGGTGGTCGCGCGCAACGAGGCCGCCGGGCGCGCCCTGGCCGGGGAGTACGGCTACTCCTGGCGGTCGGACCCGGGCGGCCTGCGCGCGGACCTGGTCGTCAACGCCACGCCGATCGGCATGGCGGGTGGTCCGGAGGCGGCCGGACTCGCCTTCGACGCCGCCACCGTGGCGGCCGCCCGGACGGTCTTCGACGTGGTCGCGCTGCCGGTCGAGACGCCGCTGCTGCGCCTCGCCCGCGAGCTCGGCCGCGAGGTGGTCAGCGGGCACGAGGTGCTGGTCCGGCAGGGGCTGGAGCAGTTCGTCCGCTACACCGGGGTCCGCCCCGGGCGGGAGCTGGTCGAGCGCGCGGCGGACCAGGCCCGCGACTGACGCGGCGCCCGACCGTCCGGCGGCGGACGGTCGGGCGCCGGGCTGTTCGGGCACCGGGGTTCTGGCGTCCGGACGCGGATGGGGTGGGCCGCCGTCCTGGCGGGGCCCACCCCACCCGTCCCGCCCGCCGCTACCGGTCGGCCGGCCCGGCCACCCGGACGGCGGCGGTCAGCGGCAGCTCTCCGCAGGACGGCCCCGCGAGGACGGTGAAGGCGCCGGGCTCGCCGAGCCAGCGGCCGTCCGCCACCGACCAGTGCTGCAGGGCCCGCACGTCCACCGGCACGTCCACCTCCACCAGCTGCCCGGGCTCGGCGTGGACGGCGGCGAAGCCGGCCAGCCAGCGCACCGGCCGCTCCACCGCGCTGTCGGGCCGGGCCAGGTAGACCTGCACGACCTCGCGCGAGGCCCGCTCGCCGGTGTTGCGCAGCGTGACCCGGACGCCGAACCCGGCGCCCCGCGGGAGGAGTTCGGGCGCCTCCAGGGCGAGGTACTCCCAGGCGCCGTAGCCGAGCCCGTGCCCGAACCAGAACGCCGGACGGTCCCCGGCGCGCAGCCAGCCGCGGTAGCCGACGTGCAGCCCCTCGCGGTAGGCCAGCACGCCGTCCTGCGGCCGGGTGTCGAGCACCGGCGCGTCCCGCTCCTCGGCCGGCCAGCTGGTGGGCAGCCGCCCGCCGGGCTCGGCCCGGCCGAACAGGACGTCGGCCAGGCCGTCGCCGCCCTCCTGGCCGGGGAACCAGCCCAACAGCACCGCCGCCACCTCCGTTCGCCAGGGCATCAGCACCGGGCCGCCGGTGTTGACCACCACGACCGTGGCCGGGTTGACCGCGGCCACCGCCGAGACCAGGGCGTCCTGCTCGCCGGGGAGCCGGAGCGTGGTGCGGTCGAAGCCCTCGCTCTCGTGCTCGTCCGTGGTGCCGACCACCACGACCACCGCGTCGGCCCCGCGGGCGAGTTCGACCGCCTCGGCCAGTTCGGCGGCCGCGGTGGCCAGCGGCGGGTCGGCCGCCAGCACGAGCACCCGGCCGTGCTCGGCCTCGACCGTCCGGCGGGCCAGCAGCGTGACCTCCTGGTCGGCCGCCAGCTCCAGTTCGACCTGCCGGAACGAGGGCGTCACGTGCAGGTACGTCGGGTCGTCCGACTCCGGTGCCACGTACTCGTCGAGCAGGACGGCGCCGTCGGCCTCCAGCCGGATCCGGCCCAGCCCGACGACCCCGATCCGCCAGCGGCCGGCGCCGGGTGCGCGGAAGACGGTGGCGACCTCGACCGCCGCGAAGGAGTCGAGATCCGCGCCCTCCGAGGGTTCGAGGACCCGGCCGCTCGGCCGGTGCTCGGCGTGCAGCTCCCGGCCCTCGGCGTCCAGGTACCGGGCCAGCAGCCCGGGTTCACCGCTCTCCGGGTGCCGGCAGTCGGCCCGTTCCAGCGGTGTCGGACGCACCGCGGTGCGGACGCCGGCCGCGTGCTCGACCAGGACGCCCGCCGGCAGCGCGGCGCGGATGCCGTCCAGCGGCGAGACCACCGACGCCGGGAACACCGCCGAGCTGCCGCCGCCCAGGACGCGCGCGACGGCCGCGTTGGGGCCGATCACCGCCACCCGGCGCAGCGCGCCGGCGTCCAGCGGCAGCAGTCGGCCGCGGTTGCTGAGCAGGACGGCGCCCGCGGCGGCGGCCCGGCGCAGCAGCCCCCGGGTGCCGGGGTCGGTCGGGGTGGGCGCGGGGGGCGCCGGTGCGACGGGGTGCTCGGGCCCGTGGCCGAGCGCGCCCACCCGGGCGGCCAGCCGGAGCAGCCGGCGCACCTTGTCGTCGAGGGCGGCCCCGTCGACCTGCCCGGCCCGCACGGCCTCGGCCAGGGCGGCGGCCCAGTGCTCGTTCGGGCCGGGCATGGCCAGGTCGAGGGCGGCGGCCCCGGAGGGGGCGGTGTTGCGGACGGCGCCCCAGTCGGAGACCACCAGGCCGTCGAAGCCCCACTCGCCCTTCAGCGGTTCGGCGAGCAGCGAACTCTCGCTCATCGCTTCGCCGTTGACCCGGTTGTAGGCGGACATCACGGCCCACACCCCGGCCCGGACGGCGGCCTCGAAGGGCGCCAGGTAGACCTCGCGCAGGGTCCGCTCGTCCACCCGGGCGTCCAGGGTGAGGCGTTCGGTCTCGGAGTCGTTGGCGACGTAGTGCTTGGCGGTGGCCGCCACGCCGCCGCTCTGCACGCCCTCGATGTAGGCGGCGCCGACCCGGCCGGTGAGCAGCGGGTCCTCGGAGAAGCACTCGAAGTGCCGCCCGGCGAGCGGGGACCGGTGCAGGTTGAGGGTGGGGGCGAGCAGCATGTCGACGCCCTTGCGGCGGGCTTCGGAGGCGAGCAGGGCGCCGAGTTCGCGGACCAGCTCCTCGTCCCAGCTGGCGGCCATCGCGGTGACCGAGGGCAGGGCCAGGGCGGTGTCGGACTCGTCCCAGCGCTCGCCGCGCACGCCGACCGGGCCGTCGGAGGTGATGATCGGCCGCAGCCCCAGGGCGGGTTCGGCGCTGGTGCGGAAGACGCCGCCGCCGGAGACGAGCCGGGCCTTGCGGTCGAGGTCCAGGCCGGGGGCCGGGTCGGGTGCCGGGCGCGTCGGCGCGGGCGCGGCGGTGGTGTCGGCGGTGATGCGGATGTCGGTCATCCTTTGGTTGCTCCCTGCATGATTCCGTCGATGATCTGGCGTCCCATCAGCAGGAAGACCGCGATGACGGGCAGGCTGGCGACGAGCGCGCCGGTGAGGACGAGGGAGTAGTCCTTGATGTAGCCGCTGGCCAGTTCGGAGAGGGTGAGCTGGATGGTCGGGTTCTGCTGGGTCATCACGACCTTGGGCCAGTAGAAGTCGTTCCAGGTGGCCATGAAGGTGAGCATGCCGAGCACGCTCATCGCCGGGCGGGCGGTGGGCAGCACGATGTGCCGGACCAGGCCCCAGGTGGTGCAGCCGTCGATCCGGCCGGCGTCCAGGAGTTCGTCGGGCAGCGAGCTGACGATGTACTGGCGCATGAAGAACAGACCGAAGGCGTTGGCGGCGGCCGGCACGATCAGGGCCTGCAGGTGGTCCGCCCAGTGCAGCCAGTTGGCCATCATGATGTAGAGCGGGATGATGCCCAGCTGCGTCGGGACCATCATGGTCGCCACCACGCCGGCCAGCAGCGGCCGGCTGCCGCGGAACGGCAGCTTGGCGAAGGCGAAGCCGCCGAACGTCGAGGTGAGCACCACGCTCGCGGTGACCAGCGAGGAGACGATCAGCGAGTTCAGCAGGGCCAGGCCCATGTCGGTCTGCGCGAAGGCCTGGCCGATGTTGTGGAACAGGTTGCCGCCGGGCAGCAGGATCGGCGGCACGCTGTGGATGTCGGTGTTGGTGCGCGAGGCGGCGACCAGGGTCCAGTAGAGCGGGAACACCGAGAGCAGGACGGCGACCCCGAGGACGATGTACACGCCGCGCCCAGCGGCGAGTTGGCGGTTGCGGCTCATCAGGCGTCCAGCCCCTTCAGACGGCGGGCGGCGATCAGGTTGGCGACCACGATCAGGACGATCAGCAGGAACATCGCCCAGGAGACCGCCGCGCCGTAGCCGTACTTGAAGCGGCCCCAGAACTGGTTGTACGAGTACAGCGCCAGCGTCTGGAACTGGTGCTGGGAGCCGCCGGTGGTCGGGTCCTGCTGCTGCCCGAAGAGCATCGGCTCGCCGAACAGCTGGAGGGCTCCGATGGTGGAGACGATGACCGAGAACAGGATGGTCGGGCGCAGCATCGGGACGGTGATGGAGCGGAACTGCCGCCAGCGGCTGGCCCCGTCGATGGCGGCCGCCTCGTAGAGCTCGAACGGGACGGCCTGCATCGCGGCCAGGAAGATCAGCGCGTTGTAGCCCGTCCAGCGCCAGGTGACGATGGCGGAGATGGCGGCCCAGGAGGAGAGCGTGCCGGCCTGCCAGTCGATGTGGTCGACGCCGAACAGTCCGAGCGTCCAGTTGATCAGCCCGAAGTCGCGGCCGAAGAGCTGGACGAAGATCAGGGTGACGGCGGCGACCGAGGTGACGTTCGGCAGCAGCACGCCGAGCCGCAGCAGCGTCCGGCCGCGCATCCGGTAGTTCAGCAGGTGGGCCAGGCCGAGCGCGATCAGCAGCTGCGGCACGGTGGAGAGCACGCCGATCCCGACGGTGTTCTTCAGCGCGTTGAGGAAGAACGGGTCGTCCAGCAGCTTCCGGTAGTTCTCCAGGCCGACCCACTGCCCCTGGCTGCCCGGCACGTCGACCCGCCAGTTGGTCATCGACACGTACCCGGTGTAGAGCATCGGGAACAGCCCGAAGACCGCGAAGACCAGGAAGAACGGCGCGATGTAGAGGTAGGGCGAGACGGTGCGGTCGAGCCGGTGCCGACGGGGGGCCGCCACGGGCGCGCGGGCGGCCCGGGCGGGCCGGTCGGCGGAGACGGACGCAGCCATGAGGGTGAGCTCCTTGGAGGGTGGCGCGGTACCGGCGCGGTGTCAGATCCGCGCCGGTACCGCGGGTTCGGGCGGGGCGCGTCCGTCGACTCCCGCCGGGTGCGGTCGTCGGACACGCCCCCGGGGGCGGTGCCGGTCGGGGGCGGCGCCGCCCCTCACCGCCGGCCGGTGGGCCGGCGGTCGGGGGCGGGTGCTCAGCCGGTGATGTTGGCGACGTCGGCCAGGGCCTTCTTCCAGGCGCCCTCCGCGTCCGTCTTGCCCTGCTCGATCGAGGTGAGCGCGTTGCCGAGGGCGGTGCCGATCTCGGCGCCGTGCGCGCCGAGCGGCTGCGGCTTCAGGTCCTTGGCGGACTGGGAGAAGATCTTGCCGGTGGGCGCGTTGTTGAACAGCGGGTCGGTGTGGTTCGCGATGGCCGGCTGGCTCCACAGGGCCTGGTCGGAGGGGAAGTAGCCCTTCTCGGTGAAGAGCTTGGCCTCCTGCTCGGGTGCGGTGAGCCACTTGGCCAGCTCGGTGGCGGCCTTGGTGTGCTTGCCGGACTTGGGCACCGACAGGTAGGAGCCGCCCCAGTTGCCGCCGCCGCCGGGGATCCGCGCCATGTCCCAGGTGCCGCCGTCGGTGGGCGGGTTGGCCTTGAACTCGTAGCTCATCCAGGCCGGGCAGGCGACGGTGGCGAACTGGCTCTTCTGGAACCCGGTGTCCCAGGCCGGGGTGAAGGCCTGGATGCCGGCCGACTCGCCGTCCTTGATCGCGCCGGCGACCAGGTCGAAGGACTGCCGGACGGCGGGGTTCTCCGTCACCACCGTCTTGCCGGAGGCGTCGTAGAAGCCGGTGGGGGCCTGCGCGATGATGGCGCTGAACAGGTTGCCGCCGCTGTCGAACCAGCGGACGTCCTTGTTGGGGCTGTCCGTCAGGAACTTCTTTCCGGCGGTCGTGTACGCCTTCCAGTCGCCGAGCAGTGCCGAGACCTGGTCGCGGTCGGTGGGCAGGCCGGCGGCCTTGAAGAGGTCGCTGCGGTAGCAGAGCGCCATGCCGCCCATGTCGGTGCCGAGACCGAACAGCACCTTGCCGTCGGCGCTGGAGGCGGGCGCGGTCTTGGACGGCACCCACTGGCCGGCGTCCACGCCGTTCTCCAGGAAGTTCACGAACTTGCCCGCCTGGGCCTGGAATCCGGCGACCTGGCCGATCTCGATCGCCTCGACGTCGGCGGTGCCGGAACCGGCCAGCAGGTGGGCCTGCAGGTTCTGGTGGTGCGCGCCCATGTCGGCGCGGTTCTCCTTGATGGTGATGTTGGGGTGCTGCTGCTCGTACTGCTTGTAGAGGTCCGCGTACCCGAAGTCGGAGAACAGGTTGACGGTCAGGGTGATCTTCTCGTTGGGATCGTCCTGCGCCTGGCCGCCGCCGCTGCTGGAACAGCCGGCGACGGCCAGGATCGCGGTGAGGGCGGCGGCCGTGCCGAGGAGCCGGGTTCTCGGGCCGGTACGAGTGGTGGGCATGGTGACTCCTTGCGGGGACGGCGCTGGGCCTGACGGGTGGCGGAGGGGGAGCGGCTGAGCGGGAGAGCGCTCCGGTCCGGGGTGGTTCCGGGCGGGGAGGCCCGTGGGGGGTGGAGCAGAGCGGAGAGCGCTCTCCCATGGGGCTGGAGCCTGGCCCCTGGAATCGGCAAAGTCAAGGGTTCGCGTTCAACACCGGCCGGACGCTGCACCTTTGTCCCGAGGGCTGCGCTGCATTCCGATGCGCGCACAGGTCTTGACATGACCGAAACCTGGGCGCAACCATCTCAACCACTGCGAGAGCGCTCTCCCAGCGATGGGAGCCCGACCCAGGCCCAGCCTTCCGACCACCCCTCCCGGAACGGCTGAGGCCGACGGCCGGTGTTTCCGGTCCTCCCCCCACCGTCTCGTCAGGAGAGTCCCCCATGCTCGCACCACCCGCCCGGTCAGCAGTCGGCGCCGAACGTTCGTCACCCGGGTGGCGAGCGGTGGCCGCGACCCTCGCGGCAGCCCTGGTCGCGGCCCTGATGCTGTTCGTCCCGACGAGCAGCGCCCAGGCCGCGCCCGTTCTGCTGTCCCAGGGCAAGCCGGTGACGGCTTCCTCGGAGGAGAACTACGGCACGCCCGCCACCAACGCGGTGGACGGCAACACCGGCACCCGGTGGTCGAGCGCCAACACCGACCCGCAGTGGATCCAGGTCGACCTCGGCGCGCCCTCGGCCATCGGCCAGGTCGTGCTGAACTGGGAGTCC
>NZ_JBHUSG010000002.1:180356-282865 GCF_042673745.1 Kitasatospora sp. NPDC057015 | reverse complement strand
GCGTACGGCAAGGCGTACCAGATCCAGCTCTCCAACGACGGGACGAACTGGACCACCGCGTACTCCACCACCACCGGCGCCGGCGGCACCGAGACCCTCGCCGTCTCCGGCACCGCCCGCTACGTGCGGATGAACGGCACCGCCCGCGCCACCGGCTACGGCTACTCGCTCTGGGAGTTCCAGGTCTTCGGCACCGCCGCCGCCACCGGCTGCGGCAGCGCCAACGCCGCCCAGGGTCACCCGGCCACCGCCTCCAGCGAGGAGAACTACGGCACCACGGCCGCCAACGCCGTGGACGGCAACACCGGCACCCGGTGGTCGAGCGCCAACACCGACCCGCAGTGGATCCAGGTCGACCTCGGCTCGGCCCAGCCGGTCTGCCAGGTCGTGTTGAACTGGGAGTCCGCGTACGGCAAGGCGTACCAGATCCAGCTCTCCAACGACGGGACGAACTGGACCACCGCGTACTCCACCACCACCGGCGCCGGCGGCACCGAGACGCTCGCCGTCTCCGGCTCCGGCCGCTACGTGCGGATGAACGGCACCGCCCGCGCCACCGGCTACGGCTACTCGCTCTGGGAGTTCCAGGTCCGCACCGGCGGCGACCCGACCAGCCCGCCGACCACGCCGCCGACCACGCCGCCCACCACGCCGCCGACCACCCCGCCGGTGACCCCGCCGCCGGGCAACTGGACCACCGTGTTCAACGAGGACTTCACGGGTAACGCCGGCACCGCGCCGTCCGCCGCCAACTGGATCACCCAGACCGGCACCTCCTACCCGGGCGGTCCGGCCAACTGGGGCACCAGCGAGGTGCAGACGAACACCAACGCGCCCGCCAACGTCTCGCTCAACGGCAACGGCGCGCTCAACCTCACCGCGCTGAAGAACGGCGCCGCCTGGACGTCGGGCCGGGTCGAGAGCCAGCGCTCCGACTTCGCCGCCCCGGCCGGCGGCCAGCTCCAGATCTCCGCGACCGTCAAGCAGCCGAACGTCGCCGACGGCACCGGCTACTGGCCCTCGTTCCGCGCGATGGGCGCCGGAAACCGCGGCAACTTCACCGTCTGGCCGGGCGCCGGCGAGTCGGACATCCTGGAGAACGTCAACGGCCGCAGCCAGCTCTCCACCACCCTGCACTGCGGCACCGCCCCCGGCGGCAACTGCAACGAGTACAACGGCATGACCAGCGGGCTGGCCAGCTGCACCGGCTGCCAGAGCGACTACCACACGTACTCGCAGATCCTGGACCGCACCACCTCGGACGAGCAGATCCGCTGGTACCTCGACGGCCGTCAGGTCTGGCAGGTCAGTGAGTCCCAGGTCGGCGTCGCCACCTGGGACGCGGCCGTGCACCACGGCTTCTACCTGGTGTTCAACCTCGGCATCGGCGGCGGGTTCCCGAACGGGAACTGCAACTGCACCTCGCCGACCGCGAACACCACGTCCGGCGGCGTGCTGAGCATCGACAAGGTGACGGTCTCCACCACCACCGGCAACGCGCCGGCGCCGCTCACCGACCCGGCCGTCCCGGCCGGCGGGTCCACCGTCAAGGTCACCGGCGGCCAGGGCAACTGGGCGCTGACCGTCAACGGCGCGCCGTACCAGGTCAAGGGCATCACCTGGGGCCCGGCGAACACCACCATCGACGCGCACGTCCGCGAGCTCAAGGCGATGGGCGTCAACACCCTGCGCACCTGGGGCACCGACGCCGGCAGCAAGCCGCTGCTGGACACCGCGGCCGCGCACGGGATCAAGGTCGTCAACGGCTTCTGGCTGAACCAGGGCGCCGACTACGTCAACGACACCGCGTACATGGACAGCACGCTCGACCAGATCAAGCAGTGGGTGACCACCTACCGGAACCACCCCGGCGTGCTGATGTGGGACGTCGGCAACGAGGTCATCCTCACCACCCAGGACCACGCCTACAACGGCACCACGGTCGAGCAGCAGCGGGTCGCCTACGCCAAGTACGTGGAGCGGGTCACCCAGGCGATCCACGCGATCGACACCAACCACCCGGTGACCTCCACCGACGCGTACACCGCGGCCTGGAAGTACTACAAGGACTACACCCCGAGCCTGGACCTGCTGGCCGTCAACTCCTACGGCTCGGTCTGCAACGTCAAGGCGGACTGGATCAGCGGCGGTTACACCAAGCCGTACATCATCACCGAGTCCGGCGAGGACGGCGAGTGGGAGGTCCCGAACGACGCCAACGGCGTGCCCACCGAGCCCTCGGACATCAAGAAGCGTGACGCCTACCTGTCCAACTGGGGCTGCATCACCGGCCACCAGGGCGTCGCGCTCGGCGCCACGGTCTTCCACTACGGCACCGAGAACGACTTCGGCGGCGTCTGGTACAACACCGTGCCGTCCGGCTGGAAGCGCCTCAGCTTCTACTCGGTGGCCAAGGACTACAACGGCAACGTGGGCACCAACACGCCTCCGGTGATCTCCGACATGACGCTGAGCAACACCGCGACCGTCCCGGCCGGCGGCACGTTCAACATCAGCACCACCACCACCGACCCCGACGGCGACCTGATCCGCTACCAGCTGCTCTACTGCGCCAAGTACGCGGGCGGCGGCACCGGGTTCGACCAGGTCAGGTTCACCCAGACCGCCGACGGCCGGTTCACCGCGACCGCCCCGAAGAACCTGGGCGTGTACAAGGTCTACGTCTACGCGTACGACGGCCACGGCAACGTGGGCATCGAGACGAAGTCCTTCCGCGTGGTGGCCCCGGTGGTCAACGGGACGAACGTGGCGCTGAACAAGCCGACCACCGCCTCGACCTTCCAGGCGGTCGGCAACGGCGCGCCGTACCCGGCGTCGAACGCCACCGACGGCAACTGGTCGACCCGGTGGGCCAGCGAGTGGGCCGACCCGCAGTGGGTGCGGATCGACCTCGGCGCCGTCACCTCGTTCAAGCACATCCAGCTGGGCTGGGAGGGCGCCTACGGCAAGGCGTACCAGATCCAGACCTCCAACGACGGCACCAACTGGGCGACCGTCTACTCCACCACCACCGGCACCGGCGGCATCGACGACTTCGACGCCACCGGCAGCGGACGGTACGTCCGGATCAACATCACGCAGCGGGGCACCGCCTACGGCGACTCGCTCTACGAGTTCGGCGTCTACGCCTAGGCCCCGACGGCCCGGCGCACGCCTGATCCAGACCCCCTCGGGGCCGGGGCGATCCCCACTCCTCCCGGCCCCGAGGGCCCCCACCCATCCGTTCGACCTGGAGGTCCGATGCGACCCCGCTTCCTGTCCCGCGGCCGACCGCGCCGCACGTCCCTGGCGGTGGCCTTCGCCGCCGTCCTCGCCCTGACCGGCCTCTCCGGAACGGCCCAGCAGGCCGCCGCGGCCGGCGACCCGCTGATCTCCGCGTCCCGCCCGGTGACGGCCTCGTCCATCGAGAGCCTGAACTTCCCCGCCGGCGCGGTCGTCGACGGCGACCTCAACACCCGCTGGGCCAGCACCTGGACCGACCCGTCCTGGATCCAGATCGACCTCGGCGGCACCGCCGCCGTCAGCAAGGTCGAGCTGGACTGGGAGGCGGCCTACGCCAGCGCCTTCCAGCTGCAGGTGTCCCCGGACGCCAGCAACTGGAGCACGGTCTACTCCACCACCACCGCCACCGGCGGCGTGCAGAACCTCAACGTCACCGGCAGCGGCCGCTACATCCGGCTGTACGCCACCGCCCGCGGCACCCAGTACGGGTACTCGCTGCTGGAGTTCAAGGTGTTCGGCCAGGTGAGCACCTCGACCAGCGGCTACGTGCTGGCCAACCCGCAGGTCACCGGGGTCACCCCGTCGACCAACAACCCGCCGCACGCCTACTTCCACGAGTTCCAGGCGAACTGCTCGGCGTCCCACAACCTGCCGGACGACCCGATCGTCTTCCCCGGCCAGGCCGGCGCCTCCCACCTGCACACCTTCATGGGGGCCACCAACACCAACGCCGCCTCGACCCTGGCCTCGCTGAACACGAGCGCCAGCAGCTGCCTGGCCCCCGCCGACCGCTCCGGCTACTGGATGCCCTCCATGTACGACGGGGCGACGGTGGTCAACCCGGTCGGTCTCCAGACCATCTACTACAAGAGCTCGGTGAACGACTACACCAGCGTGCGGCCGTTCCCGCCGGGCCTGCGGTTCGTGGTCGGCAGCCCGTCGGCCACCGCCACCCAGTTCGCCACCGACCCCGGTTACGTCGCGGGCTGGGAGTGCGGCACCGGCTACCACAGCGTCGACCTGCCGGTCGACTGCCCCGGCGGCGGCCAGGTCGGCGTCCGCTACCAGGCACCGAGCTGCTGGAACGGGCTCTACCTGGACACCCCCGACCACAAGAGCCACATGGCCTACCCGGTCGGCGGGGTCTGCCCGGCCACCCACCCGGTGGCGCTGCCGATGATCGAGTTCAAGGTGGCGTTCCCGGTGAACACCGCGAACATGTCTCAGCTCCACCTGTCCAGTGGACGGGGCTTCTCCTTCCACTACGACTTCTTCAACGCCTGGGAGGCGCCCACGCTCGCCGCGATGGTGAACCACTGCATCGTCGGTGGACTCCAGTGCGACCCGCGCGGCTACGACCAGAACCAGCCCGCCAAGGGCGCCGTGCTCAACGCGCAGTACCTGCTCCCCTGACGGTCCCCACCGCCCGACCCGTGCCCGCGACCGCCCCCGCTCCGGCGGGGCCGGTCGTGGGCACGGCCCGTACCGCGGCCCCACCCGCTCCGAAGGAGACCTCATGACCACCCGGCCCCGCCGGCCGCTGTCACGGGCCGCCGCCGTGCTCCTGCTCTCCCTGGCCGCCGCCTGCGGCGCACCGGCCGGGCCCGGCGCGGGCCCGGCGCCGACCACGGGCGCCGCCGCGCCCGGTACCGCCGGGGGCGTGGACCTCGGCCCCTCGCCCGCCGCCCTGATGGTCTGCGCGGGCAGCGTGCCCACCCAGCTGGCCGGGGCCTTCGGCACCGAGACCACGACCCCGCCCAGCGGGACCTGGGCACAGCACCTGTACACCTGCACGTACGCCTACCCCGAGGGCACGCTGCTGCTCACGGTGAAGGAGCTGGCCGACCGGGCCACCGCCGGCGCGCACTTCGAGGGCCTGCGCGGCAGTGCCGGGCCGGTGACGACCGTCGACGGCCTCGGCGAGGCCGCCTTCACCCGGGCGGACGGCTCGACGGTGGTGCGCAAGGACGACTTCGTGCTGACGGTCGACGTGCACGGGCTCCCGGAGCGTTTCGGGAGGCCGCCGCGGAGCCGGCCGAACGTCTCGGTGACGGTCGCGACCACCGTGATGATCTGCTGGAAGGAGCACGTCGCGTGACGGGAAACGTTTCCCGGCGGGCCCGTACCGGGGCTGTCCGGGCGCATTCCGGTGCCGGAGCGCGCTCCGGCGCTGCCCGCCCGGGCCCGATCGGCTCCGGAGGAACGGCTCCGAGCTGTGACTTTCATGGATAGAGCGCTCTCCCATCGTGCTATAAAAGTCACCATGAGCGAAGCCCTCCGGTCCGCCGTCAACCGGTCCACGACCCTGGAGGACGTGGCCCGGGTCGCGGGCGTCTCCCGGGCCACCGTCTCCCGGGTCATCAACGGCATCCGCAACGTCGACCCCGCCATCCAGGAGAGCGTCCGACTGGCGATCGCCAGCACCGGGTACGTGCCCAACGGCGCCGCCCGCTCGCTGGTCACCCGGCGGGCCGGGGCCCTGGCGCTGGTCGTCTCCGGCGCGGGCGCCGAGGCGGACGGCCAGGCCGGTACCGAGGTCTTCACCGACCCCTTCTTCGGGCGGGTGGTCAGCGGGGTCTTCACCGCGCTGCGCCCGCAGGGCCTGCACCCCGTGCTGATGCTCGCCGACGCCCCCGAGGCCCGCGAGCAGGCCCTCGCCTACCTGCGGCAGGGCAACGCGGACGGCGCGATGGTGGTCTCCACCCACGCCGAGGACCCGCTGCCCGCCCTGCTGCTGGAGGCCGGTGTCCCCACGGTGCTGTTCGGCCGGCCCGACAGTCCGCTGCCGATCAGCTGCGTCGACCTCGCCAACCGGGACGGCGGCCGGCTGGCGGCCGACCACCTGCACGCCCGGGGCTGCCGCCGGGTGGTGACCATCGCCGGCCCCTCGGACGTCCGGGCGGCCCGGGACCGGCTGGCCGGCTTCCACGACGCGATGGCCCGCCACGGGCTGCCGTACCTGCCGCACGCCGAGGCGGACTTCACCCAGGCCGGCGGCGAGCGGGCGATCACCCGGCTGCTGATCGAGCACCCGGACGTGGACGGGGTGTTCGCCGCCAACGACCTGATGGCGCAGGGCGCGCTGGCGGTGCTGCGCGACCACGGGCGGCGGGTCCCGGAGGACGTGGCGGTGGTGGGGTTCGACGACAGCAGCGCGGCCACCGCGGGCCGGCCGCTGCTGACCACCGTCCGCCAGCCGGTGGAGGAGATGGCCGCGGAGATGACCCGGATCCTGCTCGACCACATCGCCCGGCCCGAGCGCGGCGCCACCTCGGTGATCTTCGAGCCCTCGCTGGTGGTCCGGCAGTCGGCCTGAGGGCGCGCGCGGGGGCGCCCGGCCGGGCCCGCCATGGGCGGAGGGCGGCCGGAGTGCGGGGAAACGGGCTGGTCGGCGGCCTTCCGCCGGGGGTGCCGGCGGACCGCGGGCCGGGGCGGCGCAGCCCGCCGGGATGCCGATTCCGGATCTCGTGTCGACCATGGACGTAGTTGGTCACCGAAGACGGAGGTCACATCATGTCCATGCTCGACAAGCTCAAAAGCATGATGAAGGGGCACGAGGACACCGCGCAGAAGGGGGTCGACAAGGCCGGCGACATGGTCGACGACAAGACCGGCGGCAAGTACAGCGGCCACGTCGACACCGCTCAGCAGAAGATCAACGACCAGCTCGGCAACCAGTCGATGCCCGGCGAGGACCAGCCGCCGCAGCCCTGACGGCACGGACGTCGGTGCCGCGGGCGCCGTACCCACCCGCTCCCCCCGCCGGCCCCGCCGGCGGGGGACGAGTGGTGCCCGGGCGGCTCCTGCCCCGAGCGGCCGGCACCTCGGGCCCGGGTCGCCGTGGGCTCGTGCTCCCCCGCCCGCCGGGATGGTCGGCCGTGTTACCGGCGGGTCAAAGCCCTGTTGCGTGACAGGGCGTGACCGAACATCGATTGACGGGGCCGTTCGGGCATTCGTACACTCGCAGCGGCGAAGAATGTCAGCTTTGGGCCCCGGCCGGCTGACTGGCAACCCTCCACTGTGGCGGGGTGCCGCCGGGGATAAGCCGGGTGGCATGGGTGTCATGCCGCAAGCACAGGTGCCCCGGCTACACAGGGGGATGGAGACGGTCATGCAGCGCGTGCACGGCAGCCGTGCCGTTCAGCTCAGACTGGTGGCCAGGCTGGCCGTCGACCTCGTCCGCAGTGCCAGCTCACTCTGTCGTTGAGGCCACTCGGCCGCACCCCGTAGAGGGTCGCGGTCCGGTTCGCGCGTCATGCCCACGGGCCCTGTCGGGCCACTGACGCACCTCGTTTCCGGCCTCTCGTACGACGGGTAGCGCAGCGTTGCGCGGCCCGGTCGTGCGCCCTGCTCCAGGAGAGCGGATGCTCACGTCCCCCGCGCGCCCCGCGCGTCCTGTCCATAGATCCGAACTCTCAGGCCGTGACGGCGAGTTGCGGCTTCTTCACGATGCCCTGGACCGCTCGCTGCGCGGCCGGGGCGGCGTCGTCGCCCTGGGCGGAGCAGTGGGGACGGGCCGCACCGAACTGCTGCACGCCTTCTCCGACACCGCCGCCGACCACGGGGTCCGCGTGCTGTCGGCGGCCGGATCGCCGCTGGAGCGGGACTTCCCGTTCGGGATCGTCCACCAGCTGTTCCAGAGCGCCGGACTCGACCCGGCCGCCGACGCCGAGGCCGCACGCCTGCTGGACACCACCGCGACCCCGGCCGACGACGGCAGCCCCCGGCTCACGCCCCGCGCGCTGCACGGGCTCTGCTCGCTGATCCTGAGACTCGCCGAGCGGGTGCCGCTGCTGCTCGCCGTCGACGACCGCCAGGACGCCGACGCCCGCTCGCTGGAGTTCCTGCTCTACCTGGTCCGGCGCACCCGCACCTCGCGGGTGCTGACGGTGCTCGGCTCGCGCGAGACCATGACGCCGCCGAACCCCTTCTTCGAGGTCGAACTGGCCAGCCAGCCGCACCACGAACGGCTCCGGCTCGCCCTGCTGCCGGCCGGCCTGATCAGCGACCTGCTCCGCGAGCGCTTCGGCGCGGATGCCGCACTGCGCCTGACGGCCGAGGCGCACACGCTGACCGGGGGCAACCCCCTGCTCGTCCAGGCCCTGCTGGCCGACCAGGAGGCCGACGGGGCACGGCACGAGCTGGTGGTGGGGGAGAACTACCGGCGGGGGCTGATGAACTGCCTGCACCGGATGGACCCGCTGGCCCTGCGCTACGCCCGCGGCGTGGCCGTGCTCGGCCGGGCCGCCGAGCCCGAGCTGCTGGCCGAACTGCTTCTGCTCGCACCGCAGTCACTGCCCCGGGCGTCCTACCTGCTGCACTCCGCCGGGCTCTTCCGGGACGGCGGGTTCCGTCACCAGACGGCCGGCGGGGACCTGCTGGCCGCCATGACCCCGGAGGAGCTGGCGGCGCTGCACCACCGGGCGGCCCTGCTGCTGCGGGCGTCCGGCGCACCCGCCGCGGTGGTGTCGGAGCAGCTGCGCGCGGCCGAAGGGCACGTCCGGGCACCGTGGGCGGTGCCGGCGCAGCCGGCCGCCGGCCTCGGGGAGGCGCTGGAGGAGGTGCTCAGCGACTGCGACCCGGGCGAGCCGGCCGGCTGGGCGGAGCTCTGGGCACCGGGCGGGACGGCACCGACCGTCCCGCACCGGGCTCCGGGGCATCCGCTCCTCCAGCGGCAGGCCCCCGAACACCCGGACCGGGTCGGCGCGTTCGCCGCCCACCCGGATCCGGTGCACCCGGCGATGCCGCCCGCCGCCACCGCGTGGCCGGCCGGCGCCGAGCCGCCCGCGTCGTCCCCGGCCGCGTCGCCCCTGGCCGCGCGGGTGTTCAGCGCGGAACCCGACCCCCAGGGGCCGTTCACCCAGGGGCCGTTCACCGCGGAGCAGTACAGCGCGGAGCAGTACACCGTGGAGGACTTCACCGCCGGGCAGTTCACCGCCGGGCCGGACGCCGTCGGGCCCGACACCACCGAGCCGGCGCCGTCCGGCCCCGTCCCCCTCACGGCGCTGCCGTGGGTGACCGGCCCGGCATCGGCCGCCGAACCCGGGCCGGCGGAGCCCGTGCAGATCCAGTGCGTGCCCTGGCTGCCCGGTACGGAGGAGGAGTCCGCCGAGGCGGACGTACGGCGCCGGCTGAAGGCCGTCCGCTACCTGTTCTGGCACGGTCGGGTGGGGGAGGGCATGGCGGCCCTGGAGCGCTTCGAGGCGGAACAGCCGCCCGGCGCCGAGCCGGCGGGCCTGCGCGAGCTGCGGGCCTGGCTCGGGTACTGGTTCCGCTCGCTGTTCCCGCAGCCGGTGCCCCAGCCGTCCGCCGGCCGCCCCGGGGAGGACGGACTGGGCGTCCTGGCCGGGCTGCTGGCCGGGCTGCCCCCGGAGGAGCTGGTGCTCAGGGCGGAGCGGATCCTGCGCGACGGGCGGCTCGGCGGGGGCTCGGTGGAGTCGCTCACCTCCGCCCTCACCGTGCTGGTGTACGCGGACCGCTCGGACCGCGCGGCCCGCTGGTGCGAGCCGATCGCCGCCCGGACCGCCACCGCCAACTGCAGCTCCACCTGGCACGCGCTGTTCTCCGCGCTCCGCGCCGAGGTCTCCCTGCGCCAGGGCGACCTGCGCACCGCCGAGGAGGCCGCCCGGGCCGCGTTCGCCCGGATCCGCCCGGAGGGCTGGGGCGTGGCGGTGGGCTACCCGCTCGCCACGATGATCGCCGTACGGACCGCGCTCGGTCGGCACGACGAGGCCGCGCGGTACCTCACCGTCCCCGTGCCGGCGGAGACCTTCCGGACCCCGGCCGGGCTGCACTACCTGGACGCCCGGGGCAACCACCTGCTCGCGGTCGGCCGGCCCGAGGAGGCGCTCGCCGACTTCCGGGCCTGCGGCGAGCTGATGGCCGGCTGGGACATCGACCACCTGCCCGGTCTCGTCCCCTGGCGGATCGGCGCCGCCCGGGCCGAACTGGCGCTGGGGCGGCGGCAGTCGGCGCTCGTGCTGGCCGACCGGCAGCTGGCCGCCCTCGGGCCGGCCGGGAACGTCCGGGTGCGCGGGATGGCCCTGCGGATCCGGGCGGCCGCCGGGGAGCCGGTCGAGCGGACCGCGCTGCTGGAGCAGGCCGTCACCGCTCTGGAGACCGCCGGCGACGGCGCACAACTGGCCGCCGCACTGGGCGAACTGAGCGCCGCCCACCGGGCCGAGGGCGACCCGGGCCGGGCCCGGCTCGCCGAGCGGCGGGCCGGCGGCGGGCCCGGCGGGCCGTACGGCGCCCACCCGGACGGGCCGCTGCCGCCGCCCGCCGGACCCTGGGGGTACCACCCGGCCGAACCGCCCGCGGCGGACCGGCTGAGCGACGCCGAACGCCGGGTCGCCGAGTTGGCCGCGCACGGGTTGACCAACCGCGAGATCGCCCGGAAGCTCTACATCACCGTCAGCACGGTGGAGCAGCACCTCACCCGGGTGTACCGCAAGCTCGGCGTGCGGCGGAGGGTCGACCTGCGCTACTCCCCCTACCTCGGATCGGAGTTGGCCGGGTAGCGGGTAGCGGGTAGCGGGTTGTGGGTAGCGGGTCCCGGGCCGCGGGCTGCGCGCGGACCGGGTGACCGGGCGCGGCCGCACCCCGGCATCCGGACGCGCGGGCGCACCGTCCGACCGGGTGCGGAGCACACCCCGGAGACGGGAGGAGGAGCGGGCCCCGGCGGCCCCCTAGGAGGCCTAGGGGTTTCGCAGGGGCCCGCTAGGGGTTAGCCGCCCAGGGCCGGAAAACCAGACTGGGGAGCGCCGGAAGAACCCTTTCTCAGAGGTGGAAGCTCACGATGGCGCGCCAGGAACAGTTGCACCCGTCCTTGCCGGAGAACGTGCTCGCGACAGCGACCGCCGTCATCGGATCGGCGTGCCGGCTGCCCGGAGCAGCGGACACGCAGGCCTTCTGGCGACTGCTGGACGAGGGCGCCGACGCGGTCGGGACCTTCCCTCCCGGGCGGTTCGCCGAGGGCGAGCGGGCCCGCGCCGGCGGGTTCCTCGACCAGGTCGACGGCTTCGACCCCGAGTTCTTCGGCATCTCACCCGCCGAGGCCGCCGCCGCCGACCCCCAGCAGCGGCTGGTGCTCGAACTGGCCTGGGAGGCCCTGGAGGACGCGGGCGTGCTGCCCCGCACCCTGGCCGGCCGCCCGGCCGGCGTCTTCGTCGGTTCGATCGCGAGCGACTACGCCACCCTGGTGGCCCAGGCACCCGCCGCCGTCACCCGGCACACGCTGACCGGCCTCAACCGCGGCCTCATCGCCAACCGGATCTCCTACGCGCTGGACCTGCGCGGTCCGAGCCTGACCGTGGACTCGGCGCAGTCCTCCTCGCTGGTCGCCGTACACCTGGCGTTGGAGAGCCTGCGCAGCGGCGAGTCCGAACTCGCGCTGGTCGCCGGGGTGAACCTCAACCTCGCGCCGGACAGCACCCTGACCGTGGACCGCTTCGGGGCGCTGTCCCCCGACGACCGCTGCTTCACCTTCGACGCCCGGGCCAACGGCTACGCCCGCGGCGAGGGCGGCGTGCTGCTCGTCCTCAAGCCGCTGGCCCGGGCCCTCGCCGACGGCGACGACGTCCAGGCCGTACTGCTGGGCAGCGCGGTCAACAGCGACGGCGCCAGCGAGGGCCTCACGGTGCCCGGCCGGCTGACCCAGGAGGCCGTCGTCAGGGCGGCCGTGGAGCGCGCCGGGGTGGCCGGGCACCAGGTCCAGTACGTCGAACTGCACGGGACGGGCACCCCGGTCGGGGACCCGGTGGAGGCGGCCGCGCTCGGCGCCGCCCTCGGCGCGGGGCGCGAGCCCGGCCGGCCGCTGCTGGTGGGATCGGCCAAGACCAACGTCGGGCACCTGGAGGGCGCCTCCGGCATCGTCGGGCTGCTCAAGACGGTGCTGAGCGTGCGTCACCGCAGGCTGCCGGCGAGCCTGAACTTCCGCGAGCCCAACCCGGCGATCCCCTTCGACCGGCTCGCCCTGCGGGTGCACGCGCAGTCGGGCCCCTGGCCGGACCAGGACGCCCCGCTGATCGCCGGAGTCAGCTCCTTCGGGGTGGGCGGCACCAACGCCCACGTCGTCGTGGCCGAAGGCCCGGTCGCCGCCACCACCGCTGACCGGCCCACCGCCGAGCAGCCCGCCGAAGACCGGCCCGCCGCCGGTCCGCTGCTCTGGCCGCTCTCCGCGCGGAGCCCGCAGGCACTGCAGGGCCAGGCCGGGCGGCTGCTCGGCCTGCTGGAGGCGCGGCCCGGCCTCGACCCGGTCGACGTCGGCCACTCGCTGGCGACCCGCCGGACGGCCTTCGAGCACCGCGGCGCCGTCACCGGCGCCGACCGCGCCGAACTGCTCGACGGGCTCCGGGCGCTGGCCGGCGGGGAGCAGGCGCTCAACCTGGCGCGGGGCACCGCGCGCGCCGCCGGACGCACGGTCTTCGTCTTCCCCGGACAGGGCTCCCAGTGGGACGCCATGGCGCGCGAACTGCTCGCCACGGCGCCGGCGTTCGCCGACAAGCTGGCCGCCTGCGAGGTCGCGCTGGCCCCGCACACCGACTGGTCGCTCACGGACGTCCTGCTCGGCCGGCCGGGCGCGCCCTCCCTGGAGCGGGTGGACGTCGTCCAGCCGGCGCTGTTCGCGGTGATGGTCTCGCTCGCCGCGCTGTGGGAGTCCGCCGGAGTGCGCCCGGACGCGGTCATCGGCCACTCGCAGGGCGAGATCGCCGCCGCGCACGTCGCCGGCGCCCTCTCGCTGGAGGACGCCGCCGCCGTCGTCGCGCTGCGGGCGAAGGCCATCGCCGGCCTGGCCCGGCCGGGTTCGGGCGCGATGGCCGCCGTCCCGCTGCCGGAGGCCGAGGTCCGGGCCCGGCTGGCGGCCTGGGAGGGGCGGATCGGCGTGGCGGCGGTCAACGGACCGTCCGCGACGGTCGTCTCCGGCGAGCGCGCCGCGCTGGACGAGCTGCTGGCCGGCTACCGCGAGGAGGACGTCCGGGTCCGGCTCGTCCCGGTGGACTACGCCTCGCACTCGCCGCAGGTCGAGCCGCTGCGCGAGACCCTGCCCGGACTGCTCGCCGGGATCCGCCCCCGCGCCGGCCGGACCGCCTTCTACTCGACCGTCACCGGCGGCCTGCTGGACACCGCCGAGCTCACCCCCGCGTACTGGTACCGCAACCTCCGGCAGACCGTCGAGCTCAGCAGCGCCGTCCGGGCCGCGCAGGCCGACGGCCACCTGGCCTTCGTCGAGGTCAGTGCCCACCCGGTGCTGACCGTCGGCCTCGGCCAGATCCTGGACGGCGCGGCGGCCGTGGCCGGCACCCTGCGGCGCGAGCACGGCGGCCTGCCGCAGTTCCACCGGGCCCTCGCCGAGCTGTCCGTACAGGGCGCCGCGGTGGACTGGGACGCGTTCTACGGGCCCGCGGCCCGGCGGGTGGCGCTGCCGACCTACGCCTTCCAGCGGCGCCGGCTCTGGATCGATGCGGCCCCCGGCCGCACCTCGCCGGCCGCCGCGGCGGCCGACGCCCGCCCGGTCGAGGCCTCCCCGGTGGAGGACCGGGCAGTCGGGGCCCCGGCGGCGGCACTGAGCGAGAGCGCCGTGCTGGACGCCGTCCGCACCAGCGCCGCGCTCGTCCTCGGCCAGGCCTCCGCCGCTGACGTCGACCCCGACCGCACCTTCAAGGACCTCGGCTTCGACTCGGTCTCCGCGGTGGAGTTCCGGGGCCGGCTGGCCTCCGCCACCGGTCTCGCCCTGTCCAGCACCCTCACCTATGACCGGCCCACCCCGCGCGCCCTGGCCGCCCACCTGCACGGACTGTCCGGCGGCGGCGCCCAGGCCGAGCCCGCCGCGCCCCGGCGGACCCGGGACGGCGAGGACGACCGCGACCCGATCGCGATCGTCGCGCTCAGCGGACGCTGGCCCGGCGGCGCGGACACCCCCGAGGCGCTCTGGGAGCTGCTGCGCGAAGGCCGGGACGCGATCGGCGGCTTCCCCGAGAACCGCGGCTGGGACCTCGACGCCCTCTACGACCCGCAGGGCCTGCGCCCGGGCACCTCGTACACCCGCCAGGGCGGGTTCCTGTACGACGCCGACCGCTTCGACGGCGCCTTCTTCGGCTTGAGCCCGCGCGAGTCCGCCGCCATGGACCCGCAGCAGCGGCTGCTGCTGGAGTCCGCCTGGGAGCTGACCGAGCGGGCCGGCATCGCGCCCGACGAGCTGCGCGGCAGCCGCACCGGGGTCTTCGTCGGGGTGATGCCGCAGGACTACGGCCCCCGGCTGCACGAGACCCCCGAGGGGCACGAGGGGCACGCCCTGACCGGGAGCCTCACCAGCGTGGCGTCCGGGCGGCTCGCGTACGTGCTCGGCCTGGAGGGGCCCGCGATCACCGTCGACACCGCCTGCTCCTCCTCGCTGGTGGCGATGCACCTGGCGGCCCAGTCGCTGCGCCGGGGCGAGTGCGACCTCGCGCTGGCGGGCGGCGCCACCGTGATGTCGGGCCCCGGCATGTTCACCGAGTTCAGCCGCCAGCGCGGCCTCGCCGCCGACGGCCGCTGCAAGCCCTTCGCGGCTGCCGCCGACGGCACCGCCTGGGCCGAGGGCGCCGGGCTGGTGCTGCTGGAGCGGCTCTCCGACGCCCGGCGCAACGGCCACGAGGTGCTCGCGCTGGTGCTCGGCTCCGCCGTCAACCAGGACGGCGCGTCCAACGGGCTGACCGCCCCCAACGGCCCCTCCCAGGAGCGGGTGATCCGCGAGGCGCTGGCCGACGCCGGGCTCACCCCGGCCGAGGTGGACGCCGTGGAGGCGCACGGCACCGGGACGGCGCTGGGCGACCCGATCGAGGCCCAGGCGCTGATCGCCGCGTACGGGCCGGGGCGCCCGGCCGGGCGACCGCTGCTGCTCGGCTCGCTGAAGTCCAACATCGGCCACACCCAGGCCGCCGCCGGGGTCACCGGTGTGATCAAGCTGGTCCACGCGCTGCGGCACGGCGAACTGCCCGGCACCCTGCACCTCGACCGGCCCTCCCCGCACGTCGACTGGTCCGCCGGCACGGTCGCGCTGCCCACCGGACCGACCGAGTGGCCCGACACCGGTCGCCCGCGCCGGGCCGCCGTCTCCTCCTTCGGCATCAGCGGCACCAACGCGCACCTGATCCTGCAGGCCCCGCCGGCCGAGCCGCCGGCCCCGACCCCGTCGGCCGATCCCGGCGCCCCGCAGCCGTGGGTGCTCTCGGCCCGCGACGAGCAGGCGCTGCGGGACTCCGCCGGCCGGCTGCTCGCCCACCTCGACGCTCCGGCCGGAGCCCCGGCCGACACCGCCGGGATCGCCCGCGCGCTGTCCGCCGGCCGCGCCCGGTTCGACCACCGGGCCGTCCTGACCGGCGGCGACCTCGACCGGCGGACCGAGCTGCTGACCGCACTGGCGGCGGGCGAGCCGGCCCCCGGACTCGTCACCGGCGTCGCCGCCCGCGGGCGCGGCCTCGCCGTCCTGCTCTCCGGCCAGGGCAGCCAGCGGGCCGGTGCGGGCCGCCAGTTGTACGACCGCTACCCGGTGTTCGCTCGCGCCCTGGACGCGGCCGCCGAGCTGTTCGACGCCGAGCCGTTCGAGGCCGACGGAGGCCTCGGGACGCCGCTGCGCGAGGTGCTGTTCGCCGAGCCCGGTACGCCGCAGGCCGCCCTGCTCGACCGCACCGCCTACACCCAGCCCGCCCTGTTCACCCTGCAGGTCGCGCTGTTCCGGCTCGTCGAGTCCTTCGGCGTCCGCCCCGACCACCTGATCGGCCACTCGATCGGCGAACTCACCGCGGCGCACCTCGCCGGGGTGCTCTCGCTGCCGGACGCCGTCACGCTGGTCGCCGCCCGCGGTCGGCTGATGCAGGCGCTGCCCGACGGTGGCGCGATGGCCGCCCTGCAGGGCGCCGAGGCCGAGGTGCTGCCGCTGCTCGCGGGCCTGGACGGCTCGGTGGGCATCGCGGCGGTCAACGGCCCGACCTCCGTGGTGATCTCCGGTGACGCGGCGGAGGTCCGGCGGATCGCCGGCGCCTGGCGCGAGCAGGGCCGCCGCAGCAAGCTGCTGCCGGTCAGCCACGCCTTCCACTCCCCGCACATGGACGCCGTCCTGGACGAATTCCGACGGGTGGCCGAGGGCCTGGAGTTCGCCGAGCCCCGCATCCCGGTCGTCTCCAACCTCACCGGCGCGCCCGCCACCGCCGAGCAGCTGCGCGACCCCGAGTACTGGGTGCGCCACATCCGCGAGGCGGTCCGGTTCCACGACGGGATCCGCGCCCTGGACGCCCTCGGGGTCGACGGCTACCTGGAGCTCGGGCCGGGCGCGACCCTCACCGCACTCGCCGAGGAGACGCTCGACGGGCAGCAGGAGGACCGACCCCACCGCACCACCGCCGCCGTGCTGCGGGCCGACCGGCCCGAGGCCGACACCCTCACCGAGGCCCTGGCCCGGCTGTACGTCCAGGGCGCATCCGTCGACTGGACCGCCGCCGCCCCCGACGGCGGCGCCCGCCGGGTCGACCTGCCCACCTACCCCTTCCAGCGGGTGCGGCACTGGCTCGACCAGCCCGCCACGGCCGCGCCGGCCGCCGCCGGGCTCCTCGCCGCCGGTCACCCGCTGCTCGGTGCGGCCGTCGAGCGCCCCGGTGACGCCGGCTGGGTGCTGACCGGTCGGATCTCGCTGCGCACCCACCCCTGGCTCGCCGACCACGCGGTCGGCGGGAGCGTGCTGCTCCCCGGCACCGCCTTCGTCGAGCTCGCCCTGCACGCCGCCGCCCGTACCGGCCCGGCCGCGCTGGAGGACCTCGCCATCGAGGCCCCGCTGCCCCTCACCACCCGCGCCGTCCAGCTCCAGGTGTCCGTCGGCGCCGCCGACGGCTCCGGGCGCAGGCCCGTCGAGGTGCACGCCCGCCCCGAGGGCGGCGACGACCCCTGGACGAGGCACGCGGCCGGCACCACCGCCGCCGCCGACGCGCCGCCCGTCGAGCCCGCCGTGGCCGAGGTCTGGCCGCCGGCCGGCGCCGTCGCCGTCGACACCGCCGAGCTGTACGAGCGGCTGGCCGACCGGGGCTACGCCTACGGCCCGGCCTTCCGCGGCCTGACCGCCGCCTGGCGGCTCGGCGAGGAGGTCTACGCCGAGGTCGGCCCGGCCGCCGAGGCCGCTGGCTTCGGCCTGCACCCGGCGCTGCTGGACTCCGCGCTGCACGCCGTGGTCGGCGTCCTGCGCGACTCCGACGCCCTTGAAATCCCGTTCGCCTGGGGCGCGGTGGCGCTGTACCGGTCCGGTGCCCGCACGCTGCGGGTCCGGGTCCGCGCCGCCGGGCCGGACGCCGTCACCCTGCTGGCCGCCGACGACACCGGCGCGCCGGTGGCCGAGATCGGCGCCCTGACCCTGCGGGCCGCCGCCCCGGCCGAGGCCGACTCGCTGCACCGCCTCGACTGGGTGCCGCTGGCCCTGCCCGAGACCGCCTCCGCCGACGACGCGTGGAGCCTGCTCGGCGAGGACGAGCCGCTGCGGGCGGCGCTCGCCGCGGCCACCGGCCGGCCCGTCCCGGCCCACCCGGCCGCCCGGCCCCCGGTGGGCGGCCGGGGCACGGTCCTGGCCCCCGTCCGGGACGCCGCATCGGCACTGGACCTGCTCCACGCCTGGACCGCCGACGAACGGCTCGCCGACACCCGCCTGGTGCTGCTCACCCGCCACGCCGTCGCGACCCACGACGGCGAGGACGTCCCCGACCCGGCCGCCGCCGCCGTCTGGGGCCTGGTCCGCACCGCGCAGGCCGAACACCCGGACCGCTTCGTGCTGGCCGACCTCGACGGCGCCGCCGCCGGGGCCGCGCTGCCCGCCGCCCTCGCCACCGGAGAGGCCCAGTTCGCCGTCCGCGGCGAGGAGGTGACGGTGCCCCGGCTGGCCCGGGTCCGCGCCGCCGACACCCTGGCCCCGCCGCCCGGATCCGCCGCCTGGCGCCTGGACACCGAGACGCCCGGCGCCCTGGACAGCCTCCGGCTGCTGCCCGCACCCGAGGCCGACCGGCCGCTCGCGGCGGGCGAGGTCCGGCTCGCGCTGCGCGCCGCCGGCCTCAACTTCCGCGACGTGCTGATCACCCTGGGGATGTACCCGGGCGGCGCCCGGATCGGCGCCGAGGGCGCCGGCATCGTGCTGGAGACCGGCCCGGGCGTCACCGCGCTCGCCGCCGGGGACCGCGTGATGGGCCTGGTCCAGGGCACCCTGGGCCCGGTCGCGGTCACCGACCACCGCCTGCTGACCAGGATCCCGGCCGGCTGGGGCTTCGCCGAGGCGGCCACCGTCCCGGTCGCCTTCCTCACCGCCTACCACGGCCTCTACGACCTGGCCGGCCTGCGGCCGGGGGAGAGCCTGCTGGTGCACGCCGCCACCGGCGGCGTCGGCCAGGCGGCCGTCCAACTCGCCCGGCACGGCGGCTCGGAGGTGTTCGGCACCGCGAGCCCCGGCAAGTGGGACACCCTGCGCGCGCAGGGCCTGGCCGACGGCCGGATCGCCTCCACCCGCACCCTCGACTTCGAGGAGGAGTTCCGGGCGGCCACCGGCGGGCGCGGCGTGGACGTCGTACTCAACTCGCTCGCACGGGAGTTCACCGACGCCTCGCTCCGACTGCTGGCCCCCGGCGGCCGGTTCGTCGAGATGGGCAAGACCGACCAGCGGGACCCGGCGGCCGTCGCCGCCGCCCACGACGGCGCGGCCTACCTCGCCTTCGACCTCTTCGACGTCGACCCGGCCCGGATCGGCGAGATCCTCACCGAACTCGCCGCCCTCTTCGAGAGCGGCGCCATCCGGCCGCTGCCCGTACACGCCCAGGACGTCCGGCAGGCCCCGCAGGCGCTGCGCCGGCTCAGCCAGGCCCGGCACACCGGCAAGCTCGCCCTCACCCTGCCCGCCGCGCCGGCCGCCGCCGGCACCGCGCTGGTCACCGGCGGCACCGGCACCCTGGGCCGGCTGATCGCCCGCCGGCTGGTCGTCCGGCACGGTGTCCGACACCTGCTGCTCACCGGCCGGCAGGGCCCGGCCGCCCCCGGCGCCACCGAGCTGGCGGCCGAACTCACCGCGCTCGGCGCCGAGGTGACCATCGCGGCCTGCGACGTCGCCGACCCCGAGGCGGTGGCCGCCCTGATCGCGGCGGTACCGGCGGAGCACCCGCTGACCGTCGTGGTGCACGCGGCGGGCGTCCTCGACGACACCCTGCTCGACTCGCTCACCGCCGAGCGGCTGCGCGCCGTGCAGCAGCCCAAGGCCGGTGGCGCGCAGGCCCTGCACCGGGCCACCGAGCACCTCGACCTGGCCGCCTTCGTCCTGTTCTCCTCGGCGGTCGGCCTGCTGGGCAACCCCGGCCAGGCCAACTACGCCGCCGCCAACACCCAGTTGGACGCCATCGCCCAGCACCGCCGGGTCCGCGGCCTGCCCGCCGTCTCGCTCGCCTGGGGCCACTGGGCGGAGGCCGGCGGCATGGCGGCCAAGCTCAGCGCCGCCGAGGCGGACCGGCTGGCCAGGACCGGCCTGGCGCCGATGGCCACCGAACACGCGCTGGCCCTGTTCGACGCCGCGCTCGACTCGCCGTACCCGGCCCTGGCCCCCGCCCGGATCGATCCGGCGGCCGCCGGCGCCGACCGGCCCGCTCCGGTGCTGCGCGGCCTGGTCAAGGCCCGGCCGCGGCGCGCCTCCGCGCCCGGCGCGGACGGCCCGGCTGCGCTGCTGCGCCGGCTCGCCGGCAAGTCGGCCGCCGAGCAGCAGCGGGTGCTGCTGGCGCTGGTCCGCTCCACCGCCGCCGCCGTCCTCGGGCACCCGGACGCCGAGGCGATCCGGCCGCAGATCGGCTTCATGGAGGCGGAGTTCGACTCGCTGGGTGCGATCGAACTGCGCAACCGGATCAACGCGGCCACCGGGCTGCGGCTGCCCACCACCGTCGTCTTCGACCAGCCGACCCCGGTCGCGCTGGCGGCCCACCTGCGGGAGCGGCTCGCCCCCGAGCCGGCCGCACCGACCGCACTCGAGCACCCCACCGGGCCCGACCTGCTGGCCGAACTCGACCGCCTGGAGGCCTCGTTCGCCCAGGCCGCGGCCGACGACGAAGCCCGCAGCCGGGCCGTGGAGCGGCTCGCCGCGCTGCTGAGCGCCCTGGGCGGCCGGCCGGCCGCCCCCGTCGAGGACATCACGGAGCAGATCTCCGCCGTCAGCAACGACGACATCTTCGACTTCATCGACAACGAGCTCGGAATCTCCTGAGAGAGGCGACACCACATGACCACCAACGAGGAGAAGCTCCGCGACTACCTCAACCGGGTCGCCGCCGAGCTGCAGCAGACCCGCCGCCGACTGGCCGAGGCCGAGGCGAAGTCGCAGCCGCAGGAGACCGGTGACGAGCCGATCGCGATCGTCGGGATGGCCTGCCGCCTGCCCGGCGAGGTCCGTACCCCGGACGACGTGTGGCGGCTGGTGACCGAGGAGCGCGACGCGGTCGGTCCGTTCCCCGCCGACCGCGGCTGGGACCTGGACAACCTGTACGACCCCGACCCGGACCGGCCCGGCCGCACCTACGCCCGGGAGGGCGGATTCCTCTACGACGCGGGCGAGTTCGACGCCGGCTTCTTCGGCATCTCGCCGCGCGAGGCGCTCGCCGCGGACCCGCAGCAGCGGATCCTGCTGGAGACCGCCTGGGAGGCGCTGGAGCACGCCGCGATCGACCCCGAGGCGCTGCGCGGCAGCCGCACCGGCGTCTTCGCCGGCGTCATCGCCCAGGAGTACGGTCCGAGCCTGCACCACCTGCCGGCCGAGAAGACCGACGGGTACGTGCTCACCGGCACCACCACCAGCGTCGCCTCCGGCCGGATCGCCTACACCCTCGGACTGGAGGGCCCGGCGGTCACCGTCGACACCGCCTGCTCCTCCTCCCTGGTGGCCGTGCACCTCGCCGCCCAGGCACTGCGCTCGGGCGAGTGCTCGCTGGCGCTGGCCGGCGGCGCGACGGTGCTCGCCGCGCCCGGCATGTTCATCGAGTTCAGCCGCCAGCGGGGTCTGGCCCCGGACGGCCGCTGCAAGCCCTTCGCCGGCGCCGCGGACGGTACCGGCTGGGGCGAGGGCGCGGGCGTCCTGGTGCTGGAGAAGCTCTCCGACGCGCAGCGCCTCGGCCATCCGGTGCTCGCCGTCCTGCGCGGCTCCGCCGTCAACCAGGACGGCCGCAGCAGCCAGCTGACCGCTCCCAGCGGCCCCTCGCAGCAGCGGGTGATCCGGGAGGCGCTGGCCGCCGCCGGCCTGGGCACCGGCGACGTGGACGCGGTCGAGGCGCACGGCACCGGCACCAGGCTCGGCGACCCGATCGAGGCGCAGGCCCTGATCGCCACCTACGGGTCCGGCCGGTCGGCCGAACGGCCGCTCTGGCTCGGCTCGTTGAAGTCGAACATCGGCCACACCCAGGCCGCGGCCGGGGTCGCCGGTGTGATCAAGATGGTGCAGGCGCTGCGGCACGGCGTGCTGCCGAAGAGCCTGCACGTGGACGAGCCGTCCCCGCACGTGGACTGGTCCGAGGGCACCGTCCGACTGCTCACCGAGGCCCGCGACTGGCCCGAGCTGAACCGGCCGCGCCGCGCCGCGGTCTCCGCCTTCGGCGTGAGCGGCACCAACGCCCACGTCATCATCGAGCAGGCCCCCGAGCAGCCCGCCGCACAGGGCGACCGGCCGCGCGCCGAGGCCCCGGCGGTGCTGCCCTGGGCGGTCTCCGCCCGTACCCCCGAGGCGCTGCGCGCCCAGGCGGCCCGGGTGGCGGACGGCCTGGCGGCCGGCGGTGACCCGCTGGACACCGCCTTCTCGCTGGCCACCACCCGCGCCGCCCTGGAGGAGCGCGCCGTGGTGATCGGCGGCGACCCGGCCGGCCTGCGGGCCCTCGCCGAGGGCGAGGACGTCCCCGGGGTGGTGCGCGGGCGGGCCGACGCGGACGGCAAGGTGGTCTTCGTCTTCCCCGGCCAGGGCTCCCAGTGGGCCGGCATGGCCTCCGAACTCCTCGCCACCGAGCCGGTGTTCGCGGCGCACATCGAGGCCTGCGCGGCCGCCCTGGCGCCCTGGACGGACTGGTCGCTGCCGGACGTGCTGCACGGCGCCGAGGGCGGACCCGACCCGGACCGCGTGGACGTCCTGCAGCCCGCCCTGTGGGCCGTCATGGTCTCCCTCGCCGAACTCTGGAAGTCCTACGGGGTGCGCCCCGACGCCGTGGTCGGCCACAGCCAGGGCGAGGTGGCCGCCGCCTACGTGGCCGGCGCCCTGACCCTGGAGGACGCGGCCCGGATCGTCGCCCTCCGGGCGCAGGCCCTGGCCACCATCTCCGGCAAGGGCGGCATGGTCGCCGTCCCGCTGCCGCTCGCCGCCGTCGAGCCGCGGCTGGCCGCCTGGGCCGGCCGGCTCTCCATCGGCGTGCTGAACGGCCCGTCCTCGGTGGTGGTCTCGGGCGACCTGGACGCGCTGGCCGAGCTCACCGAGCAGTACACCGCCGAGGGGGTCCGGGTCCGCCCGGTCGCCATCGACTACGCCTCGCACTCGGCGCAGACCGACCCGCTGCGCGGCCGACTCGCCGAGCTGCTCGCCCCGGTCCGTCCGCGGGCGGGTGAGATCCCGCTGGTCTCCACCGTCACCGGGGACTGGCAGGACACCGCCGCCCTGGACGCCGCCTACTGGTTCGAGAACCTCCGCCGCACCGTGCGCTTCGAGGAGGCCACCCGCGCCCTCGTCGCCGACGGGCACACCGTCTTCGTCGAGGTCAGCCCGCATCCGGTGCTGACCGGCGCGATCGAGGACACCCTGGAGTCGGCGGGCGTGCGGGCCGCGGCCGTGACCGGTTCGCTCCGCCGCGACCAGGGCGGCCGGACCCGCTGGCTGACCTCGGTGGCCGAGCTGTACGTCCGCGGTGTCGCCGTCGACTGGACGGCGGCCTTCACGGGCGCGGACCCGCGCCGGATCGAGCTGCCCACCTACGCCTTCCAGCGGCAGCGCTACTGGCTGGCCGCCACGCGGTCCCCCGAGCAGCTGGTCACGGCCGGCACCGGCGCGGCCGACGACCCGTTCTGGGACCTCGTCAACGGTCAGGACGCCGGCCGCCTCGCCGAGGCGATCGGCGTGGACGACACCCAGATCGGCCCGGTGCTGCCCGCACTGGCCTCCTGGTGGGAGCGCCGGCGCAACGCCTCGGCGGCCGACGCCTGGCGCCACCGGGTGCGCTGGCGGCCCGTCCTGGGCGCGGCGGCCGACCGGCTCACCGGCACCTGGCTGCTGGCCGTCCCCGAGGAGCACACCGCCCACGCCTGGATCGCCCCGCTGAGCGGGGAACTGGCCGCCCGCGGCGCCCGTGTCGTCCCGGTCACGGTCGGCACCGACCGGGCGGCCGCCGCCGAGGCGCTCCGATCGGCGGCCGGCCCGGGCGCGATCGCCGGCGTGCTCTCCCTGCTGTCCCTCGCCGAGGGCAGCCACCCCGCCTTCGAGGCCGTCCCCCGCTCGTACGCGGCCAACGTCACGCTGGCGCAGTCCCTGGACGACGCCGGCCTCGCCGTGCCGCTCTGGTTCGCCACCCGGGGAGCCGTCGCCACCGCCCCCTCGGACGCGGTCACCGACCCGGCCCAGGCGCTGGTCTGGGGCTTCGGCGCCATCCTCGCCGTGGAGAGCCCGGCTCAGTGGGGCGGGCTGGTCGACCTCCCGCAGGAGCCGGACGAGCGCGCCTGGCAGCGCCTCGCCGGCCTGCTGGCGGCCCGGGGCCCCGACCGCGAGGTGGAGGTGGCCCTGCGGCCGGCCGGCGTGCTGGCCCGCCGCCTGGTACCGGCGCCGCTCGGCGGCGCCGGCGGGCGCGAGCCCTGGAGCCCGCGCGGCACCACCCTGATCACCGGCGGCACCGGCGCCCTCGGCGGGCACGTCGCCCGCTGGCTGGCCGGCCGCGGAGCCGAACACCTGCTGCTGGTCAGCCGGCGCGGGGCGGACGCCCCCGGCGCCGCCGAGCTCGCCGCCGAACTCGACGCACTCGGCACCGCGGTCAGCTTCGCCGCCGCCGACGTCGCCGACCGCGCCGAACTGGCCGCGGTGCTGGCCGCCGTCCCCGCCGAGTACCCGCTCCGCGCGGTCGTGCACACGGCCGCCGCGCTGCACGACGGCCTGATCCCCACCCTCACCCCCGAGCAGCTCGACCTGGCGCTGCGCGCCAAGGTGGGCGCCGCCCGGCACCTGCACGAGCTGACCGCCGGGCTGGACCTCTCCGCCTTCGTGCTGTTCTCCTCGGTGGCGGGCCTCTCCGGCATCCCCGGGCAGGCCAACTACGCCCCCGGCAACGCCTACCTGGACGCGCTCGCCGCCCAGCGCACCGCCGCCGGACTGCCCGCCACCTCGGTGGCCTGGGGCCACTGGGCCGGCGCCGGCATCGCGGACGCGGGCGCCGACGCCCAGCTGCTGCGGCACGGGCTGGTCTCGCTGCCGCCGGAGCCGGCCGTCGCCGTGCTCGGCCAGATCCTCGACCACGGCGAGTCCCACCTGGTGGTCGCCGACGTCGACTGGCCGGTCTTCTACCGCGGGCGCACCCACCCGCTGGCCGCCGAACTCCCGGGCGTCCGGCAGGATCCGGCGCGGACCCAGGACGCCCCGGCCGGCGACGACCCGGCCGCCCGGCTGGCCGCCCTGCCGGCCGCCGAGCGCCGGCGCGGGCTGCTGACCGTGGTCCGTGCGACCGCCGCCGCCGTCCAGGGCCACCGCTCCGCCGAGGCCGTCGACCCGGCCAAGGCCTTCCGCAACCAGGGATTCGACTCGCTGACCGCCGTCGAGTTCCGCAACCGCCTGGGGGCCGCCACCGGTCGCCGGCTGCCCGCCACCCTGGTCTTCGACCACCCGACGCCCGCCGCGCTGACCGACTGGCTGGCCGGTGAACTGTGGGGCGCCGAGGCCGCCGCGCCCGTCGTACCGGCGGCCGGCCGGCCGGTGGACGACGACCCGATCGCCATCGTCGGCATGGCCTGCCGCTACCCCGGCCAGGTCGCCTCGCCGGAGGACCTCTGGCGGCTGGTCAGCGACGGGGTCGACGCCCTCACCGAGTTCCCGGACGACCGCGGGTGGGACCTGGAGCGCCTGTACAGCCCGGACCCCGACCGCCCCGGCACCTCCTACGCCCGGCACGGCGGATTCCTCGACACGGTGGCCGACTTCGACGCCGAGTTCTTCGGCATCCCGCCGCGCGAGGCCCCGGCCATAGACCCCCAGCAGCGGCTGCTGCTGGAGACCACCTGGGAGGCCTTCGAGCGGGCCGGCATCGACCCCGAGGCGCTGCGCGGCAGCCGGACCGGCGTCTTCGCCGGCATCTCCGGCCGCGACTACGCGACCACCGCGCAGCGGGTCCCGGACGAACTGGAGGCTTACCTCGGCATCGGCAACGCGGGCAGCGTCGCCTCCGGGCGGATCTCGTACTCCTTCGGGTTCGAGGGCCCGGCGGTCACCGTCGACACCGCCTGCTCCTCCTCACTGGTGGCCCTGCACCTGGCGGCGCAGTCGCTGCGCTCGGGCGAGAGCGACCTGGCGGTGGCCGGCGGCGTGCTGGTGATGTCCACGCCGACCACCTTCGTCGAGTTCTCCCGCCAGCGCGCCATGTCGGCCGACGGCCGCTGCAAGGCCTTCGCCGCGGCGGCGGACGGCACCGGCTGGGCGGAGGGCGTGGGCCTGCTGCTGGTCGAGCGGCTCTCCGACGCGCGCCGCAACGGGCACCAGGTGCTGGCGGTGCTGCGCGGTTCGGCGGTGAACCAGGACGGCGCGTCCAACGGCCTGACCGCGCCGAGCGGCCCCTCGCAGCAGCGGGTGATCCGCGAGGCGCTGGCCGTGGCCGGCCTGGGCGCCGGCGACGTGGACGCGGTGGAGGCGCACGGCACCGGCACCACGCTGGGCGACCCGATCGAGGCGCAGGCCCTGATCGCCACCTACGGGCAGGGGCGCCCGGCCGAACGGCCGCTGCTGCTCGGCTCGGTGAAGTCCAACATCGGCCACACCCAGGCCGCGGCCGGGGTGGCCGGTGTGATCAAGATGGTGCAGGCGATCCGGCACGGCGTGCTGCCCAAGACCCTGCACGTGGACGCGCCCTCGCCGCACGTCGACTGGTCGGCCGGCAGCGTCCGGCTGCTCACCGAGGCCCAGGACTGGCCCGAGCTGGACCGGCCGCGCCGCGCCGCGGTGTCCGCCTTCGGCGTGAGCGGCACCAACGCCCACGTCATCATCGAGCAGGCCCCCGAACTCCCGGCCGAGCAGGGCGGGCAGCCGCCCGCCGAGGCGCCGGCGGTCCTGCCGCTGGTGCTCTCCGCGCGCACCCCGCAGGCCCTGCGGGCCCGGGCCGGGCAGCTCGCCGACCACCTGGCCGGCGGGGCCGACCCGGTGGACACCGGGTACGCGCTGGTCTCGACCCGGGCCGCGCTGGAGGAGCGGGCCGTCGTCGTCGGCGACCCGGCCGGCCTGCGGGCGCTGTCGCTGGGTGAATCGGCCCCCGGAGTCGTCACCGGTTCGGCGGCGGGGGCGGGGTCGCTGGCATTCCTGTTCACCGGGCAGGGCAGTCAGCGGGTACGGATGGGCACCGAGTTGGCCGCCTCGTACCCCGTTTTCGCGGAGGCTTTCGGGGCGGTGGCGGCGGAGTTGGATCCGCTGCTGGGTGTGTCGTTGGCCGAGGTGGTCGAGTCGGGTGCGGGGTTGAACGAGACGGGGTTGACGCAGCCGGCGTTGTTCGCGGTCGAGGTGGCGTTGTTCCGGTTGTTCGAGTCGTGGGGGGTGCGGCCGGACTTCGTGTCGGGGCATTCGATCGGTGAGTTGTCGGCGGCGCATGTGGCGGGGGTGCTGTCGTTGGCGGATGCGGCGGTGCTGGTGGCGGCGCGGGCGAGGTTGATGCAGGCGTTGCCGTCGGGTGGGGCGATGGTGGCGGTGGAGGCGTCGGAGGAGGAGGTGCTGGCGGCGCTGTCGGAGGGTGTGTCGGTGGCGGCGGTGAACGGTCCGTCGTCGGTGGTGGTGTCGGGTGACGAGGCCGCGGTGGTGGCGCTCGGGGAGGGTTTCGCTGCTGAGGGTCGTCGGACGCGGCGGTTGCGGGTGAGTCACGCGTTCCACTCGGCGCACATGGACGGGATGTTGGCGGAGTTCGGTGCGGTGGCGGCTTCGTTGTCGTTCGCTGCGCCGCGGATTCCGGTGGTGTCGAATCTGACGGGTCGGGTCGCTTCGGCGCAGGAGATCACGGATCCGCAGTACTGGGTGCGGCATGTCCGTGAGGCGGTGCGTTTCGCCGATGTGGTAAGGGAGTTGGATGCGAACGGTGTGACGACGTTCGTGGAGCTGGGGCCGGACGGCACGTTGTCCGCCCTGGTGCGCGAGTCCCTGACCGACCCGGTCGCCGTCCCCGCCCTGCGCCGCGACGCGCCCGAGGCGGTCAGCGCGGTCACGGCGCTCGCCCAGGTCCACGTACGCGGTCACCAGGTCGACTGGACGGCCCTGTTCGAGGGCGCCCGTCCCGCCAGGGTCGATCTGCCCACCTACCCGTTCCAGCGGCGCCGCTACTGGCTGGAGCCCGGCTCCGCCCGCGGCGCCGACGCCGCGGGCCTCGGCCTCGGCACCGCCGCGCACCCGTTGCTGGGCGCGGTCGTCGCCCAGCCGGACTCGGACGGCGTGCTGCTGACCGGCAGCCTCTCGCTGCGCACCCACCCCTGGCTCGCCGACCACGTCGCCCTCGGCACCGTGATCGTGCCGGGCGCGGCACTGGTGGAGCTGGCGATCCGGGCCGGCGACGAGGTCGGCGCGGGCTCCCTGGACGAGCTCGTCATCGAGACCCCGCTGGTCCTGCCCGAGCGCGGCGACGTCCGGATCCAGGTCTCGGCCGGCGCGCCCGACGAGAGTGGCGCCCGCCCGGTCGCCGTGCACTCCCGCAGCGCCGACGGCCCCTGGCAGCGGCACGCCTCCGGCTCCCTGCGACCGGCGTCGGAGCAGGTCGCGTTCGACCTCGGCGCGTGGCCGCCCGCCGGCGCCGAACAACTCCCGGTGGACGAGGTCTACCGGGCCCTGGGCGAAGCCGGGTTGGCGTACGGTCCGGCGTTCCGCGGGCTGCGGACGGTCTGGCGGGACGGTGACACCTTCTACGCCGAGGCCGCCCTGCCGGAGGGCCTGCGCGAGCAGGCCGACCGCTTCGGCCTGCATCCCGCGCTGCTCGACGCCGCCCTCCAGCTGCCCGGCCTGTCCGAGGTGCCCGGCGGCGGGAGCCGACTGCCGTTCGCCTACCGCGGTGTGGACCTGCAGGCGGCCGGCGCGGCCGAGTTGAGGGTCCGGCTGACCGTCGCGGGCCCGGAGGAGTTCGCCCTCCTGGCCACCGACGCCGCCGACCGGCCGGTGGTCTCGATCGGCTCGCTGGTCACCCGGGCGGTGACCGCCGACCGGCTCGCCGCGCCGAAGCCGGTGCAGGGCGACTCGCTGTTCGCGGTGGAGTGGTCCGCCCTGCCCCTGACGGGGACGGACACGCCGCGCCGGCCCGTCCACGCCGACCTGACGGGGCCCGACCCGGCCGGCGAGACCCCCGAGTGGGTCGCCGTCCGCGCCGCCGGGCCGTCCCCCGTGGGGGCGGACACCCCGGTCCTGGTCCGGGAGGCCCTCGGCAGCGCACTCGCGCTCGCCCAGGAGTGGCTCGCCGGCGAGCGCTGGGCCGACTCCCGGCTGGTGGTGGTCACCAGCGGCGCGGTCGCCGTGACCGAGGGCGAGAGCCCCGACCCGGTGGCGGCCTCGGTCTGGGGCCTGCTGCGCTCCGCGCAGACCGAGAACCCGGACCGCTTCCTGCTGCTGGACCTCGACGAGGCCCCCGCCTCGTCCGACCTGCTGTCCGAGGCGGTGGCGGCCGCCCTGGCCGCCGGCGAGAACCAGCTCGCGCTGCGCGCCGGTGCCGTCCACGTGCCGCGGTTGGCACGGGTGGGCGCCGCGCAGACGCCGGGACGTCCGTGGGATCCGGCGGGCACGGTGTTGATCACCGGTGGGACGGGTGTGCTGGGTGGTGTGCTGGCCCGGCACCTGGTGGTGGAGCGCGGGGTGCGGCATCTGCTGCTGGTCTCGCGTAGCGGTGAACAGGCGCCCGGGGCTGTCGAGTTGGCTGCGGAGCTCGCGGAGCTGGGTGCGCGGGTGTCGTTCGCGGCGGCTGACGGTGCGGACCGGGAGGCGTTGGCGGCGGTGCTGGCGGGGATTCCGGTGGAGCATCCGCTGACGGCGGTGGTGCACACGGCCGGTGTGGTGGACGACGGCGTGATCGGGGCGCTGACCCCGGAGCGGCTGGACACCGTCGTGCGTCCGAAGGCCGACGGTGCCTGGCACCTGCACGAACTCACCCGGGACAACCCGGACCTGGCCGCCTTCGTCCTCTACTCCTCGGTGGCCGGAGTGCTCGGCTCGCCGGGGCAGGCGGCCTACGCGGCGGCGAACACCTTCCTCGACGCGCTGGCGGCCCGCCGGCACGCCGAGGGCCTGCCCGCGCAGTCCCTCGCCTGGGGCCAGTGGGAGCAGGCCAGCGGCATCACCGGCCGGCTCAGCCGGACCGACCTGGCGCGGCTGGCCAGGCTCGGCATCCGTCCGCTCTCCTCGACCGAGGGGGCCGAGCTGTTCGACGCCGCCGGGCTGCGCTCCCAGGCACCCGTCCTGGTGCCCTCCCCGCTCGACCTGGCCGCGCTCGCCGCGGCCGGCGAACCCGTCGCGCCACTGCTGCGCGGGCTGGTGCGACCCGCCCGCCGGGCCGCCCGGGCGGGCGTGGACGCCGCCGCGCAGACCTCGCTCGCGCAGCGGCTCGCCGCCCTGCCGGGCGACGCCGAGCGGGACGCCGCCCTGCTGGAGCTGGTCCGGACCGAGGTCGCCACCGTGCTCGGCACCGGCGCCGCGGCGGTCGGCGCCGGCAAGTCCTTCACCTCGCTCGGGGTGGACTCGCTGACCGCCGTCGAGCTGCGCAACAGGCTCAACGCGGCCACCGGGCTCCGACTTTCGGCGACCCTGGTGTTCGACCACCCGACCCCGCAGGCGCTCACCGCCCACCTGCGCGGGGAGCTCCTCGGCAGCGCCCCCGCGCCGGCCGCCGCGGTCGCCGTCCCGGCCGCCGCACGGCCGGAGGACGACCTGATCGCCATCGTCGGGATGGCCTGCCGGCTGCCCGGCGGGGTCACCTCGCCGGACGAGCTCTGGCAGCTGGTCACCGAAGGCCGGGACGCCGTCTCGGAGTTCCCCGACGACCGGGGCTGGGACCTGGAGGCGCTCTACTCCGAGGACCCGACCGTCCCCGGCACCTCCTACACCCGGCACGGCGGATTCCTGGAGCGGGCCGCCGAGTTCGACGCCGAGTTCTTCGGCATCTCGCCGCGCGAGGCGCTCGCCACCGACCCCCAGCAGCGCCTGCTGCTGGAGACCGGCTGGGAGGCGCTGGAGAGCGCCGGCCTCGACCCGAACGCGCTGCGCGGCAGCCGGACGGGCGTGTTCGCCGGCGTGATGTACCACGACTACGCCCCGCGGGTGCGGGAGATCCCGGCGGAGCTGGAGGGCTGGCTGGGCAACGGCACCGCCGGCAGCGTCGCCTCCGGGCGGATCTCGTACTCCTTCGGGTTCGAGGGCCCGGCGGTCACCGTCGACACCGCCTGCTCCTCCTCGCTGGTGGCCCTGCACCTGGCGGCGCAGTCGCTGCGCTCGGGGGAGTGCGACCTCGCCCTCGCGGGCGGCGTCGCGGTGATGTCCACGCCGACCACCTTCGTGGAGTTCAGCCGGCAGCAGGCGCTCTCCGCCGACGGGCGCTGCAAGGCGTACGCCGGGGCGGCGGACGGTACCGGCTGGGCCGAGGGCGTGGGCCTGCTGCTGGTCGAGCGGCTCTCCGACGCGCGCCGCAACGGGCACCGGGTGCTGGCCGTGGTCCGCGGCTCCGCCGTCAACCAGGACGGTGCGTCCAACGGTCTGACCGCGCCCAGCGGTCCGGCCCAGCAGCGGGTGATCCGGCAGGCGCTCGCCAACGCCGGGCTCAGCCCGGCGCAGGTGGACGCCGTCGAGGGCCACGGCACCGGCACCACGCTGGGCGACCCGATCGAGGCGCAGGCGCTGCTGGCCACCTACGGGCAGGACCGGACGGCCGAGGAGCCGCTCTGGCTGGGCTCGTTGAAGTCGAACATCGGTCACACCCAGGCCGCCGCCGGAGCCGCCGGCGTGATCAAGATGGTGCAGGCGCTGCGGCACGGCGTCCTGCCGAAGAGCCTGCACGTGGACGAGCCCTCGCCGTACGTGGACTGGTCGGCCGGCGCGGTCGAACTGCTCACCGAGGCACGGGACTGGCCGAGCACCGGCCGCCCGCGCCGGGCCGGGGTGTCCTCGTTCGGCGTGAGCGGGACCAACGCGCACGTCATCATCGAGCAGGCCCCCGAGCCCGCGCCGGAGCCGGCCGGGCGGGCCACCCCGCCGGTCCTGCCCTGGGTGCTGTCCGCCCGGACCCCGCAGGCGCTCCAGGCCCAGGCCGACCGGCTCGCCGGTCACCCGGTCGTCGCCGATCCGGTGGACACCGCGTACTCCCTGGTCACCACCCGGGCCGCCCTGGAGGAGCGGGCGGTGCTGATCGGTGACCCGGCCGGCCTGGCCGCCCTGGCCCGCGGCGACTCCGCCGCCGGCCTGGTGCGGGGCACCGCGGACCTCGCCGGCCGGACGGTCTTCGTCTTCCCCGGCCAGGGCTCGCAGTGGGCCGGCATGGCGCTCGAACTGCTCGACACCGCGCCGGTCTTCGCCGACCGGATCGAGGCCTGCGCCGCCGCCCTCGCCCCGCACACCGACTGGTCGCTGCTGGACGTGCTGCGCGGCGCGGACGGCGCCCCCGGCCTGGACCGGGTGGACGTGGTGCAGCCGGTGCTCTGGGCGGTGATGGTCTCGCTCGCCGAACTGTGGAAGTCCTACGGGGTGCGCCCCGACGCGGTGGTCGGCCACAGCCAGGGCGAGATCGCCGCCGCCGTGGTGGCGGGCGGCCTCACCCTGGAGGACGGCGCCCGGGTGGTCGCGCTGCGCAGCCGGGCGATCCTCGCCCTCTCCGGGCGCGGCGGGATGGCCTCGGTCGCGCTGCCCGCCGCCGAGGTCGCCGAGCGGATCGCCCGCTGGTCCGGCCGGCTCTCCGTCGCGGTGGTCAACGGCCCGTCCTCGGTGGTGGTGTCCGGCGAACCGGACGCGCTGGCCGAACTGGTCGCCGAGTACCGGGCGCAGGCCGTCCGGGCCCGGCTGGTCCAGGTGGACTACGCCTCGCACTCCGCCCAGGTCGACGACCTGCGGGAGGAACTGCTCGCCCTGCTGGCACCCGTCCGGCCGCGCACCGGCACGGTGCCGCTGCTCTCCACGGTGACCGGCGACTGGTTCGACACGGCCGGGCTGGACGCGGAGTACTGGGTGACCAACCTGCGCGAGACCGTCCGGTTCGAGGAGGCCACCCGGGCGCTGGCCGCGCAGGGGTTCAGCACCTTCGTCGAGGCCAGTCCGCACCCGGTGCTCACCGTCCCGCTCCAGGAGACCCTGGAGTCGGCCGGCGCGGCCCGCGGCACGGCGGCGGTCGGCTCGCTCCGCCGCGACCAGGGCGGCCTGGACCGCTTCCTCACCTCGGCGGCCGAACTGTACGTGCGCGGCGTGCCGGTGGACTGGCCGGCCGTCTTCGCCGGCTCCGGCGCCCGCCGGGTGGAGCTGCCGACGTACGCCTTCCAGCGGCAGCGCTACTGGCTGGACGCGACCGTCACCAACACGACGGTCAGCTCCGTGCCCGGTCAGGCCCAGGTGCTGCCGGGCGCCCCGGCCGAACCGGCCTGGCTCGGCCGGCTGGCCGCTCTGGGGGCGGACGAGCGCGAGCCGGCGCTGCTGGAACTGGTGCGGGCGGAGGCGGCCGTGGTGCTCGGCCACACCGGCGCCGCCGGCGTGGCGGCGGACCGTGCGTTCCGCGACCTCGGGCTCAGCTCGCTGACCGCGGTCGAGCTGCGCAACCGGATCGGGGCCGCGACGGGCCTGGAGCTGCCCGCCACGCTGGTCTTCGACCACCCGACCCCGGCGGCCGTCGCCGCCTACGTCCTGGCGGAACTGCCCTCCGTGGGAGAGGAGTCGGCGCCGTTGACGGTACTGGCCTCGCTCTCGGCGCTGGAGGAGGCGCTGGCCGTGCCGGGCGGCGGCGACGAGGACCGCGACTCCGTCCTGGCCCGCCTGCGGGCCCTGGTGGACCGCTGGGACACCGGTGACGGCCTGCTCTCGGCGGACGGCGAACTCGACCTGGACTCCGCGACCGACGAGGAGCTGTTCGCCCTGATGGACGGCAACGCCTGAGCGCGGCCGGCCGGGCCGCCCCTCCGAGGCGGCCCGGCCGGGCCGTACCCCACAGCCGTACCCGACCGGCCCCACCCCGCAGCCCCATCCCGCAGCCCCATCCCGAAGTGTGCTGTGCCCGACGTGAGATGTGAGAGGCAGTAATGTCCAACGACCAGAAGCTCCGCGAGTACCTGAAGCGGGCACTCGCCGACGCCCGGCAGGCCCAGAAGCGCCTCCAGGAGGTCGAGTCCGGCCGTCGGGAGCCGATCGCGATCATCGGCATGGCCTGCCGGCTCCCCGGCGGGATCAGCTCGCCCGAGGATCTCTGGCAGGTCGTCGCGGGCGGCGTGGACACGGTCTCCGAGTTCCCGGACGACCGCGGCTGGGACCTCGCCGGCCTCTACGACCCGGACCCGGACCACACCGGCACCTCGTACACCCGGCACGGCGGATTCCTCGACACGGTGGCCGACTTCGACGCCGAGTTCTTCGGCATCTCCCCGCGCGAGGCGCTCGCCACGGACCCCCAGCACCGGCTGCTGCTGGAGACCGCCTGGGAGGCCTTCGAGCGGGCCGGCATCGACCCGACCGGGCTCCGGGGCAGCCGGACGGCGGTCTTCGCGGGCATTGCCGGCGGCGACTACACCCCCCGACTCCACGACGCTCCGGGCGAGTTGGAGGGCTACCTCGGCATCGGCGGGCTGGACAGCGTCGCCTCCGGGCGGATCTCGTACACCTTCGGGTTCGAGGGCCCGGCGGTGACGGTGGACACGGCCTGCTCCTCCTCGCTGGTGGCCCTGCACCTGGCGGCGCAGTCGCTGCGCTCGGGCGAGAGCGACCTGGCGCTCGCCGGCGGGGTGAGCGTGATGGCCAGCGCGCAGGGCTTCGTGGAGTTCTCCCGGCAGCGCGGCCTGTCGGCGGACGGCCGCTGCAAGGCCTTCGGGGCCGGCGCGGACGGGACGGGCTGGGCGGAGGGCGTGGGCCTGCTGCTGGTCGAGCGGCTCTCCGACGCACGCCGCAACGGGCACCAGGTGCTGGCGGTGCTGCGCGGTTCGGCGGTGAACCAGGACGGCGCGTCCAACGGCCTCACCGCGCCCAGCGGTCCGGCCCAGCAGCGGGTGATCCGGCAGGCGCTGGAGAACGCCCGGCTGACGGCGGCCGACGTCCACGCGGTGGAGGCGCACGGCACCGGCACCTCGCTCGGTGACCCGATCGAGGCGCAGGCACTGCTGGCCACCTACGGGCAGGACCGGCCCGCCGAGGAGCCGCTCTGGCTGGGCTCGTTGAAGTCCAACATCGGCCACACCCAGGCCGCGGCCGGGGTGGCCGGTGTGATCAAGTCGGTGCAGGCGATCCGGCACGGCGTGCTGCCCAAGACCCTGCACGCCGAGGAGCCGACCCCGTACGTCAACTGGTCGGCGGGCGCCGTCCGGCTGTTGACCGAGGCCCGGCCGTGGCCGCAGGGCGAGGCCCCGCGCCGGGTGGGGGTCTCGGCCTTCGGCGCCAGCGGGACCAACGCGCACGTGGTCATCGAGCAGGCCCCGGACGCCGAGGAGGAGTCGCCCGCCGAGCAGGCCCCGGCGCCCCCGGCGGCGGCCGACACCGGGGTGCCGCGCCCGTGGGTGCTGTCCGCGCGGACGCCGGAGGCGCTGCGGGAGCAGGCCGCCCGGCTGGCGGAGCGGGTCCACGCCGATGACGGGCTCGGGCTGGCGGACGTCGGATTCACCCTGGCCACCTCCCGCGCCCGGCTGGACGAGCGGGCGGTGGTCGTCGCCCGGGACCGCGCCGGCTACCTCGCCGGACTGGACGCGACGGCGACCGGCGGCGGACTGACCGGTTCGGCGGCGGGGGCGGGGTCGCTGGCGTTCCTGTTCACCGGGCAGGGCAGTCAGCGGATCGGCATGGGACGGGAGTTGGCCGAGGCCTATCCCGTTTTCGCGGAGGCTTTCGGGGCGGTGGCGGCGGAGTTGGATCCGCTGCTGGGTGTGTCGTTGGCCGAGGTGGTCGAGTCGGGTGCGGGGTTGAACGAGACGGGGTTGACGCAGCCGGCGTTGTTCGCGGTCGAGGTGGCGTTGTTCCGGTTGTTCGAGTCGTGGGGGGTGCGGCCGGACTTCGTGTCGGGGCATTCGATCGGTGAGTTGTCGGCGGCGCATGTGGCGGGGGTGCTGTCGTTGGCGGATGCGGCGGTGCTGGTGGCGGCGCGGGCGAGGTTGATGCAGGCGTTGCCGTCGGGTGGGGCGATGGTGGCGGTGGAGGCGTCGGAGGAGGAGGTGCTGGCGGCGCTGTCGGAGGGTGTGTCGGTGGCGGCGGTGAACGGGCCGTCGTCGGTGGTGGTGTCGGGTGACGAGGCCGCGGTGGTGGCGCTCGGGGAGGGTTTCGCTGCTGAGGGTCGTCGGACGCGGCGGTTGCGGGTGAGTCACGCGTTCCACTCGGCGCACATGGACGGGATGTTGGCGGAGTTCGGTGCGGTGGCGGCTTCGTTGTCGTTCGCTGCGCCGCGGATTCCGGTGGTGTCGAATCTGACGGGTCGGGTCGCTTCGGCGCAGGAGATCACGGATCCGCAGTACTGGGTGCGGCATGTCCGTGAGGCGGTGCGTTTCGCCGATGTGGTAAGGGAGTTGGACGCGAACGGTGTGACGACGTTCGTGGAGCTGGGGCCGGACGGCACGCTGTCCGCCCTGGTCCAGGAGACCCTCACCGACCCGGTCGCCGTCCCCGCCCTGCGCCGCGACCGGCCCGAGACCGAGACGGCCCTGACCGCACTCGGACGGATCCACGTCCAGGGTCGCACCGTCGACTGGACCTCGCTGTTCGCCGCCGCCCGGCCCCGCCGGGTCGATCTGCCCACCTACCCGTTCCAGCGGCGCCGCTACTGGCTGGAGCCCGGCTCCGCACAGTCCGCGGACGCCGCGGGCCTCGGCCTCGGCGCCCCCGCGCACCCGCTGCTGGGCGCGGTCGTCGCGCAGCCGGACTCGGACGGCGTGCTGCTGACCGGCAGCCTCTCGCTGCGCACCCACCCCTGGCTCGCCGACCACGCCGTCCAGGGCACCGTGATCGTCCCGGGCACGGCCCTGCTGGAGCTGGCGATCCGGGCCGGCGACGAGGTCGGCGCGGGCTCCCTGGACGAGCTCGTCATCGAGACCCCGCTGGTCCTGCCCGAGCGCGAGGCCGTGCAGATCCAGGTCTCCGCCGGCGCGCCCGACGAGAGCGGCGCCCGCCCGGTCGCCGTGCACTCCCGCAGCGCCGACGGCCCCTGGCAGCGGCACGCCTCCGGCAGCCTCCTGCCCGCCGCCCCGCAGCAGGCCGCGTTCGACCTGGTCGCCTGGCCGCCCGCCGGCGCCGAACAACTCCCGGTGGACGACGTCTACCAGGACCTCGCCGCCGCCGGACTGGCCTACGGGCCCGCGTTCCAGGGGTTGCGCGCCGCCTGGCGGGACGGCGACACCTTCTACGCCGAGGTGGCCCTCCCGGAGGGCCAGCGCGAGCAGGCCGGCGCGTTCGGACTGCACCCCGCGCTACTGGACGCGGCCGTGCACGTCACCGCCCACCACGGCCTGTCCGACACCCCGGCCGGCCTCAGCCGGCTGCCCTTCGCCTACACGGGTGTCCGGCTCCACGCGGCGGGCGCCGCCGCGCTGCGGGTGCGGCTGCGCTACACCGAGGCGGAGGCGATCTCGGTGGAGGTCGCCGACGAGTCCGGGGCCCCGGTCGCCTCGGTGGAGGCGCTGCGCGCCCGGCTGGTGTCGGCCGCGCAGCTGGAGCCGGCCCCCGGCGCCCACCCGGACGCGCTCTTCCGGCTGGACTGGGCGGTCCTCCCGCCGGCCGCGGGCCCGACCGCGGCGGTGCCGGGAGCCGGGCCCTACCCCGGCCTCGGCTCGGTCGAGCCCGGTGCCGAGAGCCGTCCCTGGCTCGCGGTCGGCCTCGACGCCGGCCGGGAGCCCCGGGCGGCGCTCGGCGAGGCCCTGGCGCTGGTCCAGGAGTGGGTGTCCGAGGAGCGTTGGCAGGCCTCCCGGCTGGTGGTGGTCACCCGTGGCGCGGTCGCGGTGGCCGAGGGCGAGCGGCCCGACCTGGGCCTGGCCCCGGTCTGGGGCCTGCTGCGTTCCGCGCAGGCCGAGCACCCGGGGCGGATCCTCCTGCTGGACCTGGACGAGCACCCCGACTCGGTGAACGCGCTGCCGGCCGCGGTGGCCGCCGCGATCGCCGCCGAGGAGCCCCAACTCGCCGTCCGTGCGGGGACGGTGTGGGTGCCCCGGCTGGCCCGGACGGTTCCGGCCGAGGCGGCCGCCCGTCCGTGGGATCCGGCGGGCACGGTGTTGATCACCGGTGGGACGGGTGTGCTGGGTGGTGTGCTGGCGCGGCATCTGGTGGTGGAGCGCGGGGTGCGGCATCTGCTGCTGGTCTCGCGTAGTGGTGAACAGGCTCCTGGGGCTGTCGAGTTGGCTGCGGAGCTTGCGGAGCTGGGTGCGCGGGTGTCGTTCGCGGCGGCGGACGGTGCGGACCGGGAGGCGTTGGCGGCGGTGCTGGCGGGGATTCCGGTGGAGCATCCGCTGACGGCGGTGGTGCACACGGCCGGTGTGGTGGACGACGGCGTGATCGGGGCGCTGACCCCGGAGCGGCTGGACACCGTCCTGCGTCCGAAGGCCGACGGTGCCTGGCACCTGCACGAACTCACCCGGGACAACCCGGACCTGGCCGCCTTCGTCCTCTACTCCTCCGTCGCGGCCGTCTTCGGTGGGCCGGGCCAGGGTTCGTACGCGGCGGCGAACACCTTCCTCGACGCGCTGGCGGTCCACCGGCGTGCCGAGGGCCTGCCCGCGCAGTCCCTCGCCTGGGGCCAGTGGGCCCGGGCCAGCGGCGTCACCGCCCACCTGGGTGAGGCCGACCTGCGGCGCGCGGCCCGGGCCGGCGTCCGGCTGATCTCCGACCGGCAGGGCGGCGAACTCCTGGACGCCGCAGCGCTGCTGGACACCCCCTACCTGGTGCCGGCGCCGCTGGACCTGGCCGCCGTGCAGCGCGGCGGGCAGCCCGTGCCGGCCCTGCTGCGCGGGCTCGTCCGGCCCGGCCGGCGGGTGGCCCGGGCGGCCGCCACCCGGGAGTCGAGCCTGCCGGCCCGGCTCGCGGGGCTCGGCGAACCGGAGCGCGAGGCCGTCCTGCTGGAGCTGGTGCGGGTCGAGGTGGCCGGTGTACTGGGGGCGGACACCGAATCGGTGACCGCGGGGCGTCCGTTCAACGACCTGGGGCTGGACTCGCTCTCCGCCGTCGAACTGCGCAACCGCCTCACCGCGCAGACCGGCCTGCGGCTGCCTCCGACGGTCACCTTCGACCACCCGACCCCGGCCGTACTCGCCACGCACCTGCGGGAGTTGCTGGGTGAGCCGGCCGAGCAGCCGGCTCCGCGCCCGGCCGGGGCGCCCGCCGCCGAGCCGCAGCACCCGCTCTCCGCGCTGTACCGCGCGCTCGCCGCGCAGGGCAGCTTCGCCGAGGCCTCCGCCCTGATCGGTGTCGCCTCCGCGCTGCGGACCCGGTTCCCGGCCGAGGAGCGCGCCGCCCACACCCCGGCGCCGATCCGGCTGGCCTCCGGCGACGGCGAGCTGGCCGTGGTCTGCTTCCCGGCGCTGAGCGCCATCTCCGGGCCGCACGAGTACGCCCGGTTCGGGCACGGGTTCCAGGGCGAGCGGGACGTGTTCGTGCTGCCCTCGCCCGGGTGGGCGCCGGAGGACCGGCTGCCGGACGACCTCGACACCTACCTGCGGATGCAGGTCGACAGCGTCCGGCAACTGCTCGGCGACGAGCGGCCGTTCGTGATCGTGGGGCGGTCGATGGGCGGTTGCGTCGCGCATGCGGTGGCGGACCGGCTGGAGCGCGAGGGCCGCCCGGTGGCCGGCCTGGCGCTGATCGACGCCTACCCGATCGACAGCGCCGTCCGGGAGGGCATGGGCGACTGGTGGCTGACGGCCATGCTCAGCGGCATGCTCGACCGGATCGAGCAGTACGACATGGTCTGGAGCGATGCCAGCCTGACCTCGATGGGCGGTTACAACACCGTCTTCGCCGACTGGAAGCCCGAGCCGATCGCGGCACCCATCCTGTCGCTGCGGGCGGACACCCCGCTGCGCGGCACGGTGGTCGACCCGACCGGCCGCTTCGACTGGCGGGCGTACTGGCCCGTCCCGCACGAGGTGGTCGACGTCCCCGGCGACCACTTCACGCTGCTGGAGCAGCACACCCCGACGACTGCGGACGCCGTCCGGCAGTGGATCGACAAGAAGGAGCAGGAATGGTCAACCCGGTAGTTCTGGTCACCGGCGCGGCATCCGGTATCGGCGAGGCGACGGTACGGCTGTACGCCGAGCGCGGGCACAGCGTGGTCGCGGTCGACGTGGACGAGCAGGGCCTCGACGTGCTGGCGAAGCTGGACGGGGTGGCGACGCTGGTGGGCGACGTCTCGACCGAGGAGACGAACGTCGGCGCGGTGCGGCTCGCCCTGGAGCGGTTCGGGCGGCTGGACGCGGCGGTGCTCAACGCCGGCATCGGCGGGGCGGGCCCGCTGGAGTCGCCCGGCTCGATCGAGCGCTTCGACCGGTTGTTCGCGGTGAACGTTCGCGGCGTCGCGCTGGGCATCAGGGCGGCGGTGCCCGCACTGCGGGCGGCCGGCGGCGGGTCCATCGTGGCGACCTCCTCGGTCTCGGGGCTGCGCGGCGACCCGGGCACCTGGGGCTACAACGCGACCAAGGCCGCGGTGATCAACCTGGTGCGCGCCGCCGCGATCGACTACGCCGCCGAGCAGATCCGGATCAACGCCATCGCGCCCGGCGGGACGGTGACCGCGATGACCGGCAGCCAGGTCGCCGACCCGCAGTTCTCCCGGCTGATCACCAGCCGGATCCCGGCCCAGCGCTGGGCGGCGGCCCGTGAGCAGGCCGAGGTGATCTGGTTCCTGACCTCGCCGGCCGCCTCGTACGTGACCGGGGTGACCGTGCCGGTCGACGGCGGACTGAGCGCCAACGGCGGCATCCTGCCGCCGCCGCCCGCCCGTACGGCCTGACCGTCCCGCAGCACCTGCCCCACCCCGCACCGACCGCCCCACCCCGCACCGACCGCCCCACCCCGGACCAACCGTCCGACCCCCGCCCACCCCGGACATCCGTCCAGCCATCCGATCGCCTAGGAGAGTCATGAGCACCATCGAGGACAACAAGGCCCTGGTCCGCCGCTACTACCACGAGCTGGTCAGCGAGCAGCGGATCGAGCTGCTGGAGGAGCTGATCGCGGAGGACGCCGCCGACGAGACCGTGGTGGGCCCCGGAGGATCGGGCACCCGGGAGGACTTCGTCGGGCACCTGCGGGTGCTCTGGGCCAATGTCCCCGACGTCCGCGCCACCGTCGAGGACCTGGTGGCCGAGGACGACCGGGTGATCGCCTTCTGGCGGATCGAGGGCACCCACGCGGGCCCGGTCTTCGGAGTGCCGGCCACCGGCAAGCCGTTCAGCGGCTTCAGCATCAGCACGCTGACCATCCGGGACGGCCGGGTGGTCCGCTACAACGTGCTGCCCGACCGCCTCGGCATCATCACCCAGCTGGCCGGCGCGGCGCACTGACCCCGGCCGCCGCCGCCCCGTACGGCCCGTCGGGCCCCACCTCCCGACATCCTCCGTCCTGACACCCCCCACGCCCCCACCCCGGCACCGCCGCCCGGCCGGCCCCACCCGGCCGGGCGTTCTCCTGCCCACCATCACCCGCGTCCCGCCGGCAACGAGGAGTCACCATGACACAGGAACTGACGTTTCATCAGGAAGTGCAGATCCGGAGCCTGTTCGCGCTCTTCGCGCACGTCTTCGACAACGGCGAGGTCGACGCGCTCGGCCAGGTCTTCACCGAGGACGGCGTGATCGAGCTGGCCCGCACCGGGTCGGTCTTCCGGGGGCTGGACGCCATCCGCGCGTTCAACCGGAACCTGGGTGCGAACTCGCCGGACCACCACACCCTGGACACCGTGCTGTCGGTCGACCAGGACGGCACCGTACGGGCCCGCAGCCGCTACCTGGCCGTCCTGCCCGACGGCAGCGTGCACAACGGCGACTACTTCGACGTCCTGGCGCTGACCGCGCAGGGCTGGCGGATCGCCCACCGCCGGTCCGTCCCGCGCTACCCGCTCCCCGGTCTGGGCTGATCCGGGCCGGGCCGGTCGCTCTAAGGGTTCGCTAGGGGCCCGCTAGGGGTGCGGCGCCGATCCGCGGATCGCTAGTTTCTGATCATCCCCCCGACGCACAGTCCCCTGAGACCTACGGAGTCACCGGCATGCCCAGATCTGTCCGCAGACCGTCCGCCCTGATCGCCGCCGCCGCGGCCGGGACCCTGTTGCTCGCCGGGTGCGCCTCCGGCGCCGGCTCGGCCGGCTCCGGCGGCGACGCCGCGGCCAAGCCCGTCGAGGGCGGATCTCTCACCTACGCGGTGGACACCGAGCCGGTGTCCTTCGACATCCACGCCAGCTCGCAGGACATCACCGGCGCCATCCAGCGCAACGTCTTCGACTCGCTCGTCCGGCAGGACGACAAGGGCGAGTTCCACGCCTGGCTCGCGAAGACCTGGGAGATCGCCCCCGATCTCAAGAGCTACACCTTCCACCTGCGCGAGGACGTCAAGTTCACCGACGGGACGGTCTTCGACGCCGAGGCGGTGAAGATCAACTTCGACCGGATCGTGGCCAAGGAGACCAAGTCGCAGTACGCCTCCAGCCTGCTCGGCCCGTACACCGGCACGGACGTCCTGGACCCGCACACCGTGAAGGTCAACTTCTCCGAGCCGTTCGCGCCGTTCCTCCAGGCGGCCAGCACGCCCTTCCTGGGCTTCTACTCGCCGGCCACCATCAAGGAGAACGGCTCCAAGCTCGGCTCCGGCGGCGCGGTCGACATCGGCACCGGCCCCTTCGTCTTCAGCGGCTACACCAAGGGCCAGAGCGCGGTCTTCACCAAGAACCCCGCCTACGCCTGGGCCCCCGAAGGCTCCGGGCACCAGGGCGCGCCCTACCTCGACAAGCTCACCGTCCGCTTCCTCAACGAGAGTTCCGTCCGGATCGGCGCGCTGAACAGCGGCCAGGTGCAGGTCGCCGACGCCGTGCCGCCGGCCGACGTCAAGGCGCTCAAGGCCGACTCGCGGATCCAGCTGATCACCAAGGCCACCCCCGGCGCCAACTACGGCCTGGTGCTCAACACCACCCAGGCGCCGCTGGGCGACCCGCTGGTCCGCAAGGCCATCCAGCGCGGCATCGACGTGGACACCGACATCAAGAGCGTCTACTTCGGCGTGTACGAGCGCGCCTGGAGCCCGATCTCCCCGACCACGCCGTACTACGACGCCTCGCTGGAGAAGAGCTGGCCGTACGACCAGGCCCAGTCCAACTCGCTGCTGGACCAGGCGGGCTGGACGACCCGTGACGCCGAGGGCTACCGCACCAAGGACGGCAAGCGGCTCACCATCGAGTGGCCGCTGATGCCCGCCGAGTACGTCCGCGACCAGCGCGACACCCTGGGCACCGCCATCCAGGCCGACCTGAAGAAGATCGGCGTCGAGATCACCCGCCCCCGGCTGGACATCGGCACCTACATCAAGAAGGTCTACGCCGGCGAGGAGGGCATCGCCGACTACAGCTGGGCCCGCTTCGAACCGGACGTGCTGCGGCTCTACTTCAACAGCGCCAGCGACCCCCGCAAGGGCGGCCAGAACGCGACCTTCTACAAGGACGCCGACCTCGACACCTGGACCGACGCCGGCAAGGCCACCCTGGACAAGGCGGTCCGCCAGGACGTCTACGCCAAGACCCAGAAGCGCGCGATCGACCTGGCCCTGTTCGTGCCGCTCTACGTCCGCACCGCGGTGGCCGGCGCCGGCAGCAACGTGCACGGCCTGCGCTCCGACCCGAACACCTGGCTGAACTTCTACGACACCTGGCTCGGTAAGTGACATGACGCCCGCACCCCTGTTCCGCGCCGTCGCCAAGCGGCTCGCCGGCGCCGCCGCGGTACTCCTCGGCGCCGCGACGGTCGCCTTCACGGCCCTGCAGCTGATCCCCGGCGACCCGGTGACGGTCATGCTGGGCCCGGGCACCGCGGCGACCCCCGAGATCAAGGCGCAGATCAGGGCGCAGTACGGGCTGGACCAGCCGGTGGCCCTGCAGTACCTGCACTACCTGGGCAACCTGGTCCGGGGCGACTTCGGGGAGTCGTACCAGCTGCAACGGCCGGTCGCCGACCTGATCGCCGAGCAGCTCTGGCCGACCGTCCAACTCGCCCTGGCCGCGCTGGCGCTGGCCGTCGTCCTCGCGGTGACCGCCGCGGTGGCGACGGCCGGCCGCCGGCCCGCCCTGCGGGCCGTCGCCACCCTGCTGGAGCTGCTCACGGTGTCCAGCCCGCCGTACTGGATCGGCATCCTGCTGCTCACCGCCTTCTCCTTCCAGCTGCGGGTCTTCCCGGTCGCGGGCGACCAGGACCTCTCGGCCCTCGTGCTGCCCGCGCTCACCCTGGCGCTGCCGCTGACCGGCGTGCTCGCCCAGGTGCTGCGGGAGGGGCTGGAGGCCGCGCTCGGCCAGCCGTTCGCGCTCACCGCCCGCTCCCGCGGGCTGAGCGTCACCGCGGTGCGGCTGCGGCACGCCCTGCGGCACGCCGCCGTACCGCTGGTGACGCTGGTCGGCTGGCTGACCGGCTCGCTGCTGGGCGGGGCGGTGCTGGTGGAGACCGTCTTCGCCCGCCCGGGCATCGGCGCGCTCACCCTGCAGGGCACCACCAACAAGGACATGCCGCTGGTCATCGGCGTCGTCCTGCTCTCCGCCCTCGTCTTCGTGGTGCTGTCGACGCTGGTGGACCTGCTGTACACCGTCATCGACCCGCGCCTGAGGACCGGCTGATCACATGAGCTCACCCGACACCGCCCCGGCGCCCGACACCGCTCCGCCGGTACCCGACTCCGACACCGCGGCGCCCGACACCGCCGCGGCACCCGACAACGCCACGGCACCCGACAACGCCCCGCCGCCGCCCGCGGTCCGCCCCCGCCGCCGGTCGCCGCGCGCGTCCGGCCGTCCCACCCTGGTCCTCGCCTCCGCCGTGCTCGCGCTGATCGCGCTCGCCGCGCTGGCGCCCGGCCTGTTCACCGGCACCTCGCCCATCGAGACCGACCCGGTGCACGCGTTCGCCGCACCCGGCGCCGAGCACTGGTTCGGCACCGACCAGCTCGGCCGGGACCTGTTCGCCCGGGTGCTCTACGGCGCCCGGCCCTCGCTGCTGCTGGGCATCGGCGCCACCCTGCTCGCGGTGGCCGGCGGCGCCGTCCTCGGCGTCGCGGCGGCCCTCGGCGGCCGGTACGCCGACCAGGCCCTGATGCGGCTCGCCGACATCCTGCTGTCCCTGCCGCCGATCCTGCTCGCACTGCTCGCCGTCATCGTGCTCGGCACCGGCTCGGGCAACGTGACGGTGGCCATCGCCATCGCCTTCATCCCCGGCTACGCCCGGATCGTGCGGGCCGAGACGCTGGTGGTGCGCCGCTCCGGCTACGTGGAGGCGGCGGTCGGACTCGGCCTGCCGCGACCCCTGCTGATCGTCCGGCACGTGCTGCCGAACGCGCTCGGCCCGATGCTGGTCCTCGCCACCGTCGGGTTCGGGTCCTCGCTGATCGCCGCCTCCGGGCTCAGCTTCCTCGGCCTCGGGCCCGAACCGCCCTCGCCGGAGTGGGGCGCGATGCTCTCCCAGGGGCGCGGCTTCCTCGCCACCGCCTGGTGGATCGGGGTCTTCCCCGGCGCCGCGATCACCCTGACGGCCCTCGTCGTCAACGCCGTCGGCCGCCGGGCGCAGGCCCGCTTCACCAGGAGGACCACCCGATGACTCTGCTGCGCGTCGGCGGCCTGGACGTCTCCTTCGGGGCGGTCGGAGCCGTCCGGGACGTCTCCTTCACCCTGGACCGCGGCGAGTGCCTGGCGATCGTCGGCGAGTCCGGCTCCGGCAAGAGCGTCACCGCCCGCACCCTGGTCGGCCTGGCGGGGGACACCGCCGCGATCACCGCCGGGGTGCTCGACTTCGACGGCCTCGACCTCGCCGCGCTCACCGAGACCGAGTGGCGCGCCGTCCGCGGACGCCGGATCGGGCTCGTCCTGCAGGACGCGCTGGTCTCCCTGGACCCGCTGCGCACCGTCGGGGCCGAGGTCGCCGAACCGCTGCTCACCCACCGCCTGCTGACCCGCGCCGAGACCCGCCCCCGGGTGCTCGGCCTGCTGGAGGACGTCGGCATCCCGGACGCCGGGCGCCGGGCCGCCCAGTACCCGCACCAGCTGTCGGGAGGCCTGCGCCAGCGGGCGCTGATCGCCTCCGCGATCGCCGGCGGGCCCGAACTGCTGATCGCGGACGAGCCCACCACCGCCCTCGACGTCACCGTGCAGGCCCAGGTGCTCGACCTGCTGGGCCGGCTCAAGGAGCAGGGCACCGCACTGCTGCTGATCAGCCACGACCTGTCCGTGGTGGCCAGGCTCGCGGACCGGGTCGCGGTGATGTACGGCGGCCGGATCGTCGAGACCGGCCCCACCGCCGCCGTGCTGGCCGACCCCCGGCACCCCTACACCCGGGCGCTGCTGGACGCCGTGCCGGTCGCCCGGGCCAAGGGCACCCGGCTCGCCGCGCCGCCCGCGGCCCGGCCGGCCGCCGGCCCGGACGGCTGCCCGTACGCGACGCGCTGCGCCGCCGCCGACGACCGCTGCCTGGCCTCCCTGCCGGCGCCGGACGACCAGGGCACCCTGTGCTGGCACCCGGGCGAACAGGCCGGCCTGCCGCCGGAGCCCGTCCGGCTGCGCGCCAGGGAGCCGGAGTCGGAGCCGGAGCGGCCGGTGCTGATCGAGGCCGAGCGGATCTCCAAGCGCTTCCGCGGGCCGGACGGCAGCACCTACGACGCCGTCCGGGAGGTCTCGTTGACCCTGCGGGCCGGCGAGACCCTGGGGGTGGTGGGGGAGTCCGGCTCCGGCAAGACCACCGCGGCCCGGATCGTCCTCGGCCTGCTGGAACCCGACGCCGGCACCGTGCGCTTCGCCGGCGAGCCGTGGAGCGGCGTTCCCGAACGGCGGCGCCGGGCCGCCCGGTTGCGCATCCAGGCGGTCCAGCAGGACCCGCTGGGCTCCTTCGACCCGCGCTTCGGCGTGGAGCGGGTGGTCGGCGAGGCCGTCGCCAGGGCCGGGGTCCCGCGCGGGCGGGCGCGCCGGGCCAGGGTCACCGAACTGCTCGACCGGGTGGGCCTTTCGGCCACTCTGCTGGAGCGCCGGCCGGCCGAACTCTCCGGTGGCCAGCGCCAACGGGTGGCGATCGCCCGCGCCCTCGCGCCCGAGCCCGACGTGGTGGTCTGCGACGAGCCGGTCTCGGCGCTCGACGTCTCGGTCCAGGCGCAGATCCTCGATCTGCTGGCGGATCTACAACATGACCTGAATCTGGCCCTGTTGTTCATCTCCCACGACCTCGCAGTGGTGCACCATGTCAGCGACCGCGTGGTCGTCATGAAGGGCGGCCGCGTGGTGGAGACCGGCGAGGTGAGCGAGGTCTTCTCGAACCCGGCCGAGGACTACACCCGCGACCTGCTCGCGGCCGTCCCCGGTGGCAACCTGCTGAGGAGCTGACAGTGACGACGACGCCCGGCCACGGACCGAACCCCCAGGGCCATCCGCCCTCCGCCGGGCGCCTGTTGGCGGTCAGCGACCTGCACGTCTCCTACCAGGAGAACCGCGCGATAGTGGAGGGCATCCAGCCCACCGGCCCCGAGGACTGGCTGCTGGTGGCCGGTGACATCGGCGAGCGCACCGCCGACATCGAGTGGGTGCTCGCACTCCTGGCGAGCCGCTTCGCCAAGGTCGTGTGGGTGCCCGGGAACCACGAACTCTGGACCCACGACAGCGATCCGGTCGGGCTGCGCGGCGAGCAGCGCTACCAGCACCTGGTGGCGCTCTGCCGCCGTCTGGGCGTGCTCACCCCGGAGGACCCGTACGAGGTGTTCACCGGCCAGGGCGGCCCGGTCCGGGTGGCGCCGCTGTTCCTGCTGTACGACTACACCTTCCGGCCGCCGGGGACGCGGAACAAGGAGGAGGGGCTGGCCTACGCCCACCGGACCGGGATCGTCTGCAACGACGAGTACCTGCTGCACCCCGACCCGTACCCGAGCCGGGAGGCCTGGTGCCGGGCCCGGGTCGAGTGGACGGAGCAGCAGCTCGCGGACTGCCCGCCCGAGGTGCCGCTCGTCCTGGTCAACCACTACCCGACGGTGCGCGACCCGATGAACGTCCTGCGCTACCCGGAGTTCGCCCAGTGGTGCGGCACCGAGGCCACCGCGGACTGGCACCGGCGCTTCCCGGTCGCCGCGATGGTCTACGGGCATCTGCACATCCCGCGCACCACCTGGTACGACGGCGTGCGGTTCGAGGAGGTCTCGCTCGGCTACCCGCGCGAGTGGCGGGCCCGCCCGGCGCGGCGTCCGCTGCTGCGCGAGATCCTGCCGGCGGTGGCACCGGCATGATCGAGGACCTGCTGAACGGCCCGGTGATGACCGCCGAACTCTTCGGCGACTCGGTGGCGGTGCTCTACCCCGAGGAGGCGGCGGTGATCGAGCACGCCGTGGACAAGCGCCGCCGCGAGTTCACCTCGGTACGGGTCTGCGCCCGCCGGGCGCTGGCCCGGCTCGGGCGGCCGCCGGTGCCGCTGGTGCCCGGGGCCGGCGGCGCGCCCGGCTGGCCGCCGGGCATCGTCGGCAGCATGACCCACTGTGACGGCTACCGGGCCTGCGCCGTGGCCAGGTCGGACGCGGTCGCCTCGCTGGGGATCGACGCGGAGCCGCACCTGCCGCTGCCGGCCGGGGTGGAGGAGGCGGTCACCGGGGCGTCGGAGCGCGCCCACCTGGCCCGGCTGGCCCGGCGGTTCCCGGCCACCGCGTGGGACCGGCTGCTGTTCTCGGCCAAGGAGTCCGTCTACAAGACCTGGTACCCGCTGACCGGCCGCCGGCTGGAGTTCGAGGAGGCCGAGGTCGAGTTCGAGCCGGACGGCGGGTTCACCGCACGGATCCTGGTCCCGGCCCCGGTGGGGGAGTTCACCGGGCGCTGGCTGACCGGCGAGAGCCACCTGCTGACGGCGATCGTGCATCCGCGTCCGGCCGCCGACTGAGCGGGAGTCCGCGTCCGGCCGCCGACCGGCCGGTGTCCGTACCCGGGCACCGTCCGGTCGACGGCCGGCGCGGTGCCGGGCGGTGCGGACCGAAACCCACCTGCGGTCCGGCCGCCCGCTCGGTAGCGTGCCCGCCATGAGCATCGAAGACCTGCCCGTGGCCGAGTTCGCGTTCCCCGGCCCGCTGCGCGACCAGTTGGTGGCCGCGATCCTGTCCGGCGTCAAGACCTCGACCTCCGGCCTGGTGGCGGAGTACGAACGGGAGGGCAAGCCCCTGCCGGAGGCGGGGGAGCGGGCGGCGGTGATCGACTCCGCCGGCCGGCGGGTCGCCGTGATCGAGGTGACCGAGGTCCGGGTGGTCCGGCTCGCCGACGTCGACCTGCCGCACGCCCTCGACGAGGGCGAGGGCTTCGAGACGGTCGCCCAGTGGCGCACGGGGCACGAGGGGTTCTGGCACAGCCCGGAGATGCGCGAGGAGATGGGGGCCGACTTCACCGTGGACGACGAGACCCTGGTCGTGGCCGAGCGCTTCCGGTTGGTCTGAGGCGCGGGGCGGCGGCCCCGGCCCGCGTCGAGCGACGGTTGTCCGACCGGCCTCCCCTATGATCCGGTATGTCCGTTTCGGTGGCGTACGGGTCCGAACTCCGGGAGTCCGGAGCCCCTCGGCCACCGAGCACGCCGCCGAGTCGAGGAGCGCGGACCGCATGACGCAAGGAACGCGGACGGCAGCCGCCCCCGGGTCCGTACCCACCCCCCGGTCCGCACGGGTCACGGTCGCCGGGTGCGCCGGGTGGGCCGATGCCGGCGGACGCGAGGGAAGCGGCGGGGCCCCTGGGCCGGCCCGCCGGCGGGGGCCGGCCGGAGCCGCCCGATGACCGGCAATCCGGTCGCCACCGCCCAGCGCCTTCGCCGGCAGCTGGAGGAGCGCCTGCCCGTGATCACCCGGGTCGCCGGCCAGCTGCTGGAGGTGAACCTGCTGGAGGCCGGGACCAGGCTCGCCGCCCAGTGCTTCCTCACGGCCGTGCCCCTGCTCTTCGTGGCGGCAGCGGTCGCCCCCAAGGGCTTCCAGGACCAGGTGATCAGCTCGCTGCGTTCGGCCTTCGGCCTGTACGGCGGCTCCGAGGACCAGCTGCGGGCCCTCTACCGAGGCGGCCAGAGCAACGACCTGCGGGAGGCGGTCGGTGCCGCGAGCGCGCTGATGGCCCTGCTGTCGGCGACCGCGTTCAGCCGCGCCATGCAGCGGGTGTGCGAACGGGCCTGGCAGCTGGGCAAGTCCGGTACCCGGATCGTGGCCTGGCGCTGGCTGGTCTGGGTGGCGTCCTGGTTCTTCATCCTGGCCGTCCAGGGGCCCCTGCGGAACGGCTTCGGGCTCGGACAGGTCCTCGGGATCCCGCTGTCGGTGCTCTCCAGCACGCTGGTCTGGTGGTGGACGCAGCACCTGCTGCTGGGCGGTCGGATGCGCTGGTTGCCGCTGCTGCCGGGAGCGGTGCTCACCGGGATCGCGATGAGCGTGCTGTCCATCACGGCCAGGCTCTACATCCCGGCCGCGCTCAACCGCAGCCTGGCCGAGTACGGCGGGCTCGGGCCGGTCTTCACCCTGCTCTCCTGGCTGATCGCGCTCTGCGCCGTCGTGACCGGGTGCCTCACGGTCGGCGCGGTGCTGGCCGGGGAGCCCTTCCTGGCCCGGTACCTCGGGACGCCGACCGCCGTGCCGCAGTCACAGTCACAGTCACAGTCACAGTCGCCGTCGTCGGCGGCCGGGACGTCGGCGGCGGTGCCGCCGGAGCAGCCCGGCCCGCACGCCCCGGGCGGGCCGTCGTCGGACGCTCCGCCCGGGCCGCCGGGGGCACCGCCCGAGTCGCCGCCGCTCTCCCGATCGCCGCTGGCCGCCGCGCCGCCGGTGGCCCAGGGCGGGGACTGCGGGCCCTGAGCGGAGCCGTCCGCCCCGGCCGTGCGTCCGGCCGCCCCGCGCACGGGCCGGGCGCCGCGCCGCCGCGCCCGGTCGAGCGCCCGCGTAACTGCCCGCACACCCGCCCGCACCCGTGTCCGTGCGCCCCCGCTGCGCCCGACGGACGGCGGGCCCGGCCGGGGGCGGGGCCGCGCCCCGGGCCGGGCGTCCGCGGGGTCGCGTCCGGGTGTCACTTCTCCCGGAGCAGCGGATCCGCCCGGGTGAGGGTGTCCGCCAGGCGGGCCAGCGCCGCGTCGTCCCGCTCCACCGGCTCGTGGAGCGGCCCGTCGGCCGTCCGCCAGCGGCGGGCCACCTCCTCCGCGGACTCGCCCGTGAGCAGCGCGGCCGCCTGGGCGGCGGCGCCGAGAGCGACCAGCTCGCGTGCGGCCGGCACCCGGACGGCCCGGCCGGAGAGCCGGCGGACGGTGTCCCGCCAGGCCGTCCCCTGGGCCCCGCCGCCGATCAGCAGCAGCGGTACGTCCGGGTCGGCCGCCTCGCCGCCGGCCCGCAGCACGTCCTCCAGCGCGGTGAGCAGCGCGTACGCGGCGCCGTCGTACGCGGCCTGCAGGATCTGTCCGGGGGTGGTGTCGTGCCGCAGGCCGTAGAGCAGGCCGGCGGCCTCGGGCAGGTCGGGCGTGCGCTCGCCGTCGAGGAACGGCAGCACGACGGCGGTGCCGCCCGGTTCCACCGCGCCGCGGTCGCGGCCGAGCAGGGCGGCGATCCGGTCCACGGCCTGGGTGCAGTTGAGGGTGCAGGCGAGCGGGAGCCAGCCGTCCGAGGCGTGCGCGAAGCCCGCGACGGTGCCGCTCGGGTCGGCCGGGCGGCCCCGGGTGGCGGCGTAGACCGTCCCCGAGGTGCCGAGGCTGAGCACCGGGAGGCCGGCGGTGGACCCGGCGCCGAGGCCGAGCCCGAGGGCGGCGGCCATGTTGTCGCCGGTGCCGGCCGCGACGGGTGTGCCGGCGGGCAGCGGGCCGCCGGCGAGCACCCGGCCGGCCGGTTGCCCGGGGGGTGCCACGGCGGGCAGCGCGGCCGGGTCGAGTCCGACCGCCGCGAGGATCTCGGGGTCGTAGCCGTCGGCGGTCCACCAGCCGGTGCCCGAGGCGTCGCCGCGGTCGGTCACGGCCTCGCCGGTCAGCCGGCCGGTGAGGTAGTCGTGCGGGAGCCGGACGGCGGCGGTGGCGCGGACCGCTTCGGGCTCGTGCGCCGCCAGCCAGGCCCACTTGGCCACGGTGAAGGCGGCGGTGGGCACGCTGCCGGTCCGCCGGGCCCACTCCTGCGGGCCGAGCAGCGCGGCCAGCTCCCTCGCCTGCGGGGCGGAGCGCACGTCGTTCCAGAGCATCGCCGGGCGGACCGGCCGGCCGCCCCGGTCCAGGGTGACGAGTCCGTGCTGCTGTCCGGCCACCGAGACGGCCGCCGCGGTGCCGGCGTGCCCGGTGCCGGCCAGTGCGATGCAGAGGGCCTGCCACCACTGCTCGGGGTCGCTCTCCCGGGCGCCGCCCGTCCCGGTGACGGTGTGCGGGGCGCGGCCCTCGCCGAGCACGGCTCCGGTGTCCAGATCCACGGCGAGGGCCTTGGTGGTCTGGGTCGAACTGTCCACGCCGATCACCACGCGGGCGGTTGCTGTCATGGCTGCTGCGTCCTTCGCTTGCTGCGGTGGGTGGTCGGCCGCTCGGGGCGGCGGGGCGGGATCCGGACCGGTCGGGGGGTTTCGCGGAACCGCATCCGCATACTAGTTTGTTTTTCGGCATTGCAAATAGGGTGACGGCGATTCCCCGACGGATTCCCCCCGCCCGCCCGAACCCGAACCCGAATCCTTCCCGGCTCGGCCCGACACCGGGCCCGCCCCACCCCGGTCCCACCCCACCCCACCCCATCCCACCGCACCGACGCCGCCCCCGCCCGAGCGCGGGGGCCGGCGACCCTCCCACCGAACCGCCAGGAGCCCGCTGATGAGCACCGACCGCACCGCACCCGCCGCCCTCACCCCCACCCCCGAGGACAGGTTCACCTTCGGCCTCTGGACCGTCGGCTGGCAGGGCCGCGACCCCTTCGGCGACGCCACCCGTCCCGCCCTCGACCCGGTCGCCTCGGTCCAGCGACTGGCGGCGCTCGGCGCGTACGGCGTGACCTTCCACGACGACGACCTGATCCCCTTCGGCTCCACCGACGCCGAGCGCGAGGCGCACGTCAAGCGGTTCCGCCAGGCCCTGGACGGCGCCGGCCTCAAGGTGCCGATGGCCACCACCAACCTCTTCACCCACCCGGTCTTCAAGGACGGCGCGTTCACCGCCAACGACCGCGACGTCCGCCGCTACGCGCTGCGCAAGACCATCCGCAACATCGACCTCGCCGCCGAACTCGGCGCCGAGGTCTACGTCGCCTGGGGCGGCCGCGAGGGCTCCGAGTCCGGGGCCGCCAAGGACGTCCGGGTGGCGCTGGACCGGATGAAGGAGGCGTTCGACCTGCTCGGCGCCTACGTCCTGGAGCAGGGCTACGACCTGCGGTTCGCGATCGAGCCCAAGCCGAACGAGCCGCGCGGCGACATCCTGCTGCCCACCATCGGCCACGCCCTGGCGTTCATCGACCGCCTGGAGCACCCCGAACTCGTCGGCGTGAACCCGGAGGTGGGCCACGAGCAGATGGCCGGCCTGAACTTCACCCACGGCATCGCCCAGGCGCTGTGGTCCGGCAAGCTCTTCCACATCGACCTCAACGGGCAGTCCGGCATCAAGTACGACCAGGACCTCCGCTTCGGCGCGGGCGACCTGCGGCAGGCCTTCTGGCTGGTCGACCTGCTGGAGTCGGCCGGCTACACCGGCCCGCGGCACTTCGACTTCAAGCCGCCGCGCACCGAGGACTTCGACGGCGTCTGGGCCTCGGCGGCCGGCTGCATGGCCAACTACCTGATGCTCAAGGAGCGCGCGGCCGCCTTCCGCGCCGACCCCGAGGTGCAGCAGGCCCTGCGCGCCTCGCGGCTGGACCAGCTCGCCCTCCCCACGGTGGCCGAGGGCGAGGGCCTGGCCGGCCTGCTGGCCGACCGGGCCTCCTTCGAGGACTTCGACGTGGACGCGGCCGCCGCCCGCGGCATGGCCTTCGAGCAGCTCGACCAGCTCGCCATGGAGCACCTCCTCGGCGCCCGCTGACCGACCCCGCAGGCAACGGACCGGCCCGGACGCGGACCTCGCGCCCGGGCCGGTCCGGCCTGAGCGCCCTTCCGACCTCGCGTCCGGTCCGAACGGCCTTCGCCGGACGCCTCGTTGCGGACGTCGGGCGTCGGGTGCCCCTGAGCGGGCACCACCTGACGTCGAGCCCGTGTCACCTGAGGCCGCGTACCACCCGGGGCCGGCCGCGCCCCGCGGGAGGGGTCCGGCGCGGGCGCCACCGGCCTTGACCGTGGGGGCAGTTGGCTATTCGCGGTCCGCAGGGTGCTCGGTGGCGCCGTCGGAGGGCGGTTCGGCCTTCCGGTAGAGGATCTCGCGGGCCTGCTCGGCGGCGCGGATGATGCTCTCGCTGACGAAGTCGAGAAAGCGGGCGATGTTCTCCAGGCGGGTCGCGGCGGGGGTGTCGGGGCCGAGGACGCCGACGCCCTGCCGTGCGGTTTCGACGAGTTGGGCGGTGGAGCGGGCGCTCGCCATCATGGACTGGTACCAGACGTCGTCGTCGACGACGTAGCGCTCGCGGCGGCGGTCGTCGCGTTCCCGGCGGACGAGGCCCTGGCTCTCCAGGAACGTGATCGCCTTGGAGACGGACGCCGGGCTGACCTGGAGACGCTGGACGAGCTCGGACGCGGTGAGGTTGCCCGTGTCGGCGAGGGTGAGGCAGGCCATCACCCGGGACATCATCCTGGGCGCACCCGTGGCCATGATGACGTTGGTGAACACCTCCTCGTACTCGCGCACCGCTTCGGGGTCCCGGCCGTACGGCTGCTGGGACGCCTCCGCCCCCTGGGGTGCGGTCTGCCTGCGGCGGTGGGCGCGGCGTTCGGTGGCGCGGTGGGCCAGGTCGGAGCGGTAGGCGGTGGGGCCGCCGTTGCGCATGACTTCGCGCGTGACGGTCGAGGTCGGGCGGTCGAGGCGTCTGGCGATCTCCGCGTAGGCGTCGCCGTCGGCCAGCCCCAGGGCGATCTGCTGACGTTCCTGCTGGGTGAGCCTGCCTCCCGGCATCGGGGTCTCCTTCGTGGTCCGTGGTGCCCTCACTATAGCGTTCACTGTCAATCCATTGCAACGAATGCCCTGGCGCCTGTTGCATTAGATTCCAATCCATTGCAACGAAATCTCCGCTCTGGCCTGCAATAACAGCTATTCCATGCAACGAGTCTGTTGCCAGAAGTCTGAATGCAACGTAGCTTTTCCATCATCAGAAACGGCGGGCCGACAGGGAGTCCGCCGCTGGAGAAGGAGAGAGCACGATGCAGAAGTTCGACACCCCCGCCCCGATCGCCGCCGTCCTCGACGTCCCCGCGGGCCGCATCCGGTTCATCGCCGCCGACCGCCCCGACACCACGGTGGAGGTCCTGCCCGCGGACGCCTCCAAGGGCCGCGACGTGAAGGCGGCGGAGCGGGTCCAGGTCAGCTACGGCGACGGTGTCCTGCGGATCGAGGCCGCGCCGGCCGCGAACCGGATCCTCGGCAACCCCGGATCCGTCGAGGTGACCGTCCAGCTGCCCGCCGGCTCCCGGGTCGAGGCGAAGGCCGCCAGCGCCGAACTGCGCGGCGTCGGACGCCTGGGCGACGTCACCTTCGAGGCCGCCGCGGGCACGGTCAAGCTCGACGAGACCGCCGCCGCCGAGCTCGCCCTGCACGCCGGCGACATCGCGGTCGGCCGCCTCGGCGGCCCCGCCCGGATCAGCACCCGGCAGGGCGACCTGCGGATCACCGAGGCCGTCCGCGGCACCGTCACCCTGCGCACCGACGCCGGCCACATCGAGGTCGGCGCCGCCCGCGGCGTATCCGCCTCCCTCGACGCCGGCACCGCCCTCGGCCGGGTCCACAACGCGCTCAGGAACACCGACGGCGCCGCCACCCTGACCATCCACGCCACCACCGCCCTCGGCGACATCACCGCCCGCAGCCTGTAAGGCCCACAGCCCACAAGAAGGAGCACCTCATCATGACCAACCTGGCCATCGCGGCGAACGGGCTGCGCAAGTCCTACGGCGACAAGACCGTGCTGGACGGCGTCGACCTGGCCGTCCCGGCGGGCACGGTCTTCGCCCTGCTCGGCCCGAACGGCGCCGGCAAGACCACCGCCGTCAAGATCCTCTCCACCCTCGTCACCGCCGACCCCGGCTCCGGTGCCATCCGCATCGGCGGCCACGACCTCGCCACCGCTCCCCAGGCGGTGCGCGCCGCGATCGGCGTCACCGGCCAGTTCTCCGCCGTCGACGGCCTCATCACCGGCGAGGAGAACATGCTCCTCATGGCCGACCTGCACCACCTGCCCAAGGCCGAGGGGCGCCGGGTCGCCACCGACCTGCTGGCCCGCTTCGACCTCACCGACGCCGCGAAGAAGCCCGCCTCCACCTACTCCGGCGGCATGAAACGCCGCCTGGACATCGCCATGACCCTCGTCGGCGACCCGCGGATCATCTTCCTGGACGAACCGACCACCGGCCTCGACCCCCGCTCCCGCCACACCATGTGGCAGATCATCCGCGACCTGGTCGCCGGCGGCGTCACCGTCTTCCTCACTACCCAGTACCTGGAGGAGGCCGACGAACTCGCCGACCGCATCGCCGTCCTCAACGACGGCAGGATCGCCGCCGAGGGCACCCCCGACGAACTCAAACGACTGATCCCCGGCGGCCACGTCCGCCTGCGCTTCACCGACCCCACCACCTACCGCACCGCCACCAGCACCCTCCCCGACGCCACCCGCAACGACGAAGCGCTCACCCTGCAACTCCCCAGCGACGGCAGCCAGCGCGACCTGCGCGCCGTCCTCGACCGACTGGACTCCGCCGGCATCGAGGCCGACGAACTCACCGTCCACACCCCCGACCTCGACGACGTCTTCTTCGCCCTCACCGCCACCACCCGGACCACTCGGCCCGGCCCGAGCGCCCTCCCCGTCCAGGCCACCCAGCCCACCCAGCCCACCCAGCCCACCCAGAGCAAGGAGACCCACCGATGAGCCTCTCCCTCGCCGTCCGCGACTCCTCCACCATGCTGCGCCGCAACCTCCTGCACGCCCGCCGCTACCCCTCACTCACCCTCAACCTGCTGCTCACCCCCGTCGTCCTGCTCCTCCTCTTCGTCTACGTCTTCGGCGACGTGATGAGCGCGGGCATCGGCGGTGGCGACGCCGACCGCTCCCAGTACATCGCCTACCTCGTCCCCGGCATCCTGCTGATGACCATCGGCGGCACCCTGGTCGGCACCGCCGTCTCCGTCTCCAACGACATGACCGAAGGCATCATCGCCCGCTTCCGCACCATGGCCATCCACCGCGGCTCCGTACTCGTCGGACACGTCGTCGGCAGCGTCCTGCAAGCACTCCTCAGCGTGATCCTCGTCGGCGCCGTCGGCGTCGCCATCGGCTTCCGCTCCACCGACGCCACCGCCCTGGAATGGCTCGCCGCCCTCGGACTCCTCGCCCTGTTCGCCCTCGCCTTCACCTGGATCGCCGTCGGCATGGGAATGGTCAGCCCCAGCGCCGAAGCCGCCAGCAACAACGCCCTCCCCCTGATCTTCCTCCCCCTCATCTCCAGCGCCTTCGTCCCCGTCCACTCCATGCCCGGCTGGTTCCAACCCATCGCCCAGTACCAACCGTTCACCCCCGCCATCGAAACCCTCCGCGGACTCCTCCTCGGCACCCACATCGGCAACAACTGGTGGATCACCATCCTCTGGTGCCTCGCCCTCGCCGCCCTCGGCTACCGCTGGTCCACCTCCACCTTCAACCAGGACCCGAAGTAGCCCCCGTGACACCGCGGGCCGCATCCCGCAAGTCGCCACCCCCGAGGGCGGCGTAGTCCGACACCCCGTCGGAGTACGCCGCCCCTCGGCGTTCCCGGCCGCCCGCCGGGCCGCATCCACCGCCGGGCCGCATCCACCGTCGGGTCGTCTCCTCCACTGCCGACCTGGGCCGGGGGGCAGGCGGCGAATTTGTCGGATGTCCTTGTATCGGGGATATTGGATCTTGGTCCAAGGGGGCCGCTACGTCGGATGACGAGAAGTCAGGGGATCTTCACATGGCGGGAATTGGATTCATGCGCGCACTGGCCGCGACCGCGGCCGGTGTGGTGCTGGTGGCCACGGGGGCGACCGGCGCGACCGCGGCGCCGGCTGCGGCGGGCCCGGTGCCGGACACGGCCGGGGTGCGCGCCGCACTGCAGAACGCGGTGACCGCGGGGGCGCCCGGTGCGTTCGCCGTGATCAGGGACCACGGCGTCGCGGAGACCAAGGTCGCGCTGACGCTCGGCAAGGCCGACCTGGACGGGACGCCGATGAACGCCGACTGGCGGTTCAGGGTCGGCAGCAACAGCAAGATGTTCGCCGCGGTACTGGTCATGCAGCTGGTGGAGCGGGGGCGCATCGACCTGGACAGGCCGCTGCGGGACTACCTGCCGGCCGGCACCCTGCCGGAGGGCTGGACGATGACCGGCCGTCAGGTGATGGAGCACCGCGCGGGCGTCTACGACCACACCAACGACCTTCTGGAGCAGGCCGGCGAGGAGACCACCAGCGCCTTCGAGGCCCGCATCCGCACCAAGGTCTACGACCCCGCCCAGCTGGTGGCGATGTCGGTCGCGCACGGCCAGCAGTACCCGCCGGGGACGCGCTACGCGTACTCCAACACCGACTTCGTGCTGATGGGCATGGCGGTCGAGCACCTCACCGGCCGGCCGTACGCGGAGGTGCTGCGCGACGGGATCATCGATCCCCTGGACCTTCGCCGGACGTCCTTCGTGGTGCCGGAGCAGGAGATCGCGGGCCGGCACGTCACCGGGTACCTGACCAACGACGACCGCTCGAAGCCGCTGCTGGACTCCACCGAGCAGACCGCCTCCTGGCTGTGGAGCGCCGGCGGGGTCACCTCCTCCGCCCGCGACATGGACCGCTTCCTCACCGCGCTGATGGCGGGCAGCGCCGGCGGCCTGGTGTCGGACGACTCGCTGAAGCAGATGACCAGCGTGCTCCCCACGCCGTCCGCGACGGTCAGCTACGGACTCGGGCTCCGGCAGATCACGCTGTCCTGCGGCAAGGTCTTCGGTCACGGCGGGATCGTCCAGGGCTACCAGACCCAGTCGTTCACCACGCCGGACGGCCGGCGCAGCGTCGTCGTCTTCGCCAACGCCTCCAACAACGGCAGCGTGACCGCGGGGCTGATGGGTGCGCTGGAGCCGGCCTTCTGCGGCAAGAAGCCCGCTCCCGCCGCCACGCCCCGCAGCCTGACCTCGCCGGGGGCCGGTGCGCAGCAGGAGAACGGCGCGGACACCGGCCGCGTCGAGGTCCCCGTGGTGGAGGACACCCGGATCTGACCGTACGGCGCGACGACCGTGACCCCTGCGCCGCGGGTGCGGTGCAGGGGTCACGGGTCACCCGTCGGGCCGGTCAGCCGGACCTCTCGGCCGGTCCGGTCGGGCGGGCCCGGTCACTTCACCGTGCAGGCGGTGCCGTTCAGGGTGGCCGCCGTCGGGTTGGTGTTGGTGCCCGACCAGCTGCCGTTGAAGCCGAAGGACGTGCTGCCGCCGCCGGCGGGCAGCGAGCCGTTGTACCCCAGACTGCTCACCGTGACGTTGGCCCCGGACTGGGTGTACGCGCCGTTCCACAGCGAGGTGACCTGCTGGCCGTTGGCGAAGGACCACTTGACCGTCCAGCCGTTGACCGCGGTGGCGCCGGTGTTCTTCACCGTCACGTTGGCGCCGAAGCCCCCGCCCCACTGGCTGGAGACCGCGTAAGTGATCTCGCAACTCCCGCCGGCCGTCGGGCTGGTGGTGGCGGTCGGGCTGGTGGTGGCCGTCGGGCTGGTGGTGGCGGTCGGCGAACTCGTCGCGGTGGGTGAGGCCGTCCCGGTCGGGGTCGCCGTGGCGGACGGGGAGGCGGTGGCGGTCGGGCTCGGCGGGGTGGCGCTGGTGTCGCCGACGATGATGCCCCGCCCGTTGGTGCCGATGTACACCCGGCCGTACACCCGCGGGTCGCCGGTGATCGTGGCGCCGGTCCAACCCCACTGCTGGGCGTCGTTGTTGATCCGCACCCAGCTGGCCCCGGCGTCGTCCGAGCGGAAGACGCCCCGGACGCCGCCGATCTTCGCGCTGGTGTAGAGCGCGGGGTACGTCCGGCCGGGGGCGGGCTTGCCGAAGCCGATGCTGTCGGCCTGGTCGGCCGCCGCGACGCGGGTGAAGGTCGCACCCGAGTCGGTGGAGTGCCACAGGCCGTACGCCGCGCCGGCGCCGGTGGTGCCGCCCGCGAACCAGACGTCGCCCTCGGTCGTGGTCAGCGCCTTGAAGCGGACGTTGCCGGTGGCCGGCAGGCCGGTGGCCGCACTGGCGGTGAAGGTCAGGCCGCCGTCGGTGGAGGTGTAGAACCTGCCCGCCGAGAAGGCGTAGAACTTCTTCGGGTTGACCCGGTCGGAGGCGACCCGGGCGCCCGCCGGCACGCCGGTGGCGGCCGTCCAGGAGTTGCCGCCGAAGGTGGAGCTGGAGACCGCGCCGCCGTCCGGTGCCCAGAGCACCCGGCTGCCGTCCGCCGCCAGTGCCACGGTGCCGCCGCCGGTGGTGCCGGCCGGTTCGCTGTTCGCCTGGTACCAGTTGGCGCCGTTGTCGTTGGAGAAGGCGATCCGCTTGGCGGTGCTGCCGCTGTCGAGGTTCCCGGAGCGCACCACCATGTTCGCGTTGGACTGTGCGTAGTCCAGGCTGGTGCTGGTGGTGAAGTTGGGGGAGGTGTACATCATCGCCGGCACGGTGGTCAGCGAGGTGTGCCGGAACCCGCCGATGTCACCCAGCGCGCTGAGCAGGTTGGCGCCGGTCGGCGGGCTGATCAGGTCGTTGACCGCGGTCTCCTCCAGCCCCTGGACGACCGGCTTGATGGTGACCTTGGTGCCGGCGTCCCAGGCGGTGAGATTGTCGGTGCCGTAGAGCGTGGCGCCGGTGCCGTACATCATCCGGTCGGAGTTGAACGGGTCGATCTCCAGGGCCTCGGTCATCCAGCCGAGCTTCGGGGTCTCCTCCGGCGGGCTCGGGTTGGCGCCCCAGGTCAGCCAGGGGGAGCTGGAGACGTCCATGGTGTAGTGGTCGACCCGGGTCGGGTAGGAGCTGTACTCCCAGATCGGCTTCCAGGTCGCCCCGAAGTCGGTGCTCCGGTACATCTGGGTGTCCGGCCACCAGGAGCTGTAGCCCGTCGCCATCAGGACGTTGGGGTGCTGGCGGTCGATGCTCAGGCCGCTGTAGCCGAAGTAGGCGCCGGAGTCGGTGGAGGGCAGCGGGCTGATCCTGGTCCAGACGCCGGTCGCGGTGGCGTAGCGCCAGATGTCGCCCTTGCCGCCGTCGTACGGGCCGCCGGTGTCACTGGTCGCGATGTAGAGGTAGCCGTTGACCGGGTCCAGGACGCCCTTGTGCGGCAGGAAGCCGGTGGGCTGGCCGGCCAGGCGGGTCCAGGTGGCGCCGCCGTCGGCCGACTTGTAGACGCTGTTGTCCTTGTCGGCGACGCCGACGTAGATGGTCTGGGTGGTCGAGCCGGCGGCTGCCGAGGTCTTGTCGAAGGTCACCCAGAGCACGCCCTGCTCGGCGCTCAGGTACCCGTTGGTGTCGCTCGGATCCGGCGCGTAGTGGCCGACGTTGGGGAAGGCGGTGACCTGCGCCCAGGTGACGCCGTAGTCGGTGCTGCGCCAGAGGCCGTTGCCGCTGGGCGCGCCGAAGTACAGCACCTTGTCGTTGTTCGGGTCGATCGCCAGGCGTTCGCCCATGCCGCGGCCCGGCATGTTGCCGCCGATCTTGAACGGCAGGGCGGTGCGCGCCCAGGTGGCGCCCTTGTCGGTGGAGCGCAGGATGGCGCCGTTGTTGGGGTCCCAGCTGTTGGTGTACATGCCCGCGGCGACGTACACCCGGTTGGTCTGCACCGGGTCGGTGGCGAGGCTGGCCACGCCGGTCAGGTTCCAGTCGTCCCAGCCGACCGAGTCGAGCAGGGGGATCCACTTCTTGGTGGCCGGGTCCTGCCGGTAGGCGCCGCCGATGTCGGTGCGGGCGTAGACCAGGTTCTTCTCGGTCTGGTTGAAGACGATGCCGGGGACGAAGCCGCCGCCGTCGATCCTGGCGTTGCTCCAGCTGTAGGTGTCGGCGGTGGCCGCGTCGGTGGAGGCGGCGGCCGTGCCGCCGAGGCCGGTCAGCGAGGTCAGCGCCAGACCGCAACTGACCGCCACGGCGGTGAGGGCGGCTCTGGAACGGGTGGTGAGCATGGGGGGTGAACTCCTCGGGGCGGGCCGGCGGGTGGGGGCCGGTCGGGTGGGGAGGTGGGAGCACGGAGGTGGGTACGGAAGGGGGCGCGGAACGGGGCACAGCGGTGGGAGCGCTCCCATGGTTGACCGGCCGCAGGCGCCCGTCAAGGGCGGTGACAGGCTTCGACGCGCTTCGACATCTATTCGGACGGGCGGGCAACAAACTAGGATGCCGCGAGCCCCGCGATGAGCCCCGCCGTGAGCCCGCCGGGAGAGCCGCAGAAGGAGCAGCATCCGTGAATCCCCTGCACACCAACGACGTTCGCGGCAGCCACGCGATCCACGACACCGCCCCCGCGGCCCGCTGGGAGGACGCCTTCCTCGCCGGGAACGGCGAGTACGGGATCATGGTCGAGGGCGGCCCGCAGCGCGAGCGCATCGTGCTCACCCACCACCGCTACGTCCTGCCGAACGGCACCCGCCACCTCCGCGCCGCCGAGACCGCCGACCGGCTGGAGGAGATCCGCGACCTCGTCCTGGCCGGCCGCGCCCCCGAGGCCCAACGGATCTGGGCGCGCGGCGAGGAACTCCGCTGGACCCAGTCGTTCCACCCCGGCCACGCCCTGGAGATCGGCGACCCCGCCCGCGGACCCGTCCGTGACTACCTGCGCCGCACCGACTTCGACACCGGCGAGATCATCGTCGTATGGCAGGACGACGCCGGCGCGCACCGCCGCCGCTCCTTCGTCTCCCGCGCGGACGCCGTCCTGGTCCACGAGCTCACCGGCCCGCCCGCCGAACTGCGACTGCGCCTCACCGGCGACCTCCCCGACTGCCCGGACGACGTCCTGCACACGTGCACCGCCGCCGGCCTCGACCCCGAGCGGGCACTGCTCAACGCCCGTGCCACGTACCCGCCGGGGCTCGGCGCGTACGGATTCGAGGCGGTGCTGCTGGTGCACGCGCCCGGCGCCCGGATCGACACCGACGGCGACGTGCTGATCCTGCGCGGAGCCCGCCGCGTCCTGCTGCTCGGCAGGCTCGACCGCCACGAGCGGCCCGGCTGGCAGACCGGCGCGCTGCACGGATCGCTCGACCGGCTCCCCGCCGACTACGACACCCTGCTGGCGGCCCACACCGCCCTGCACACCCCCGCCTACCGCCGCGCCGCGCTGGACCTCACCGGCGCCGGGTCCGCCGAAGCCGCCCGGCCGTCCACCGCCACCGCCCCGGCCGAGGCCGCCCCACCGTCCACCGCCCCCGCGGGCGCATCGGCCGCGGACCTCGTCGAACGCCAGCGGAAGTCACCGGACGCCCTGGATCCGGCCCTGCTCGAACTCCTCTTCCACAGCGGCCGTTACCTGCTGCTCTCCGCCAGCGGCGTGCTGCCGCCGCGCCTCACCGGGCTCTGGATCGCCGCCTGGGGGGTTGCCTGGTGCGGTGACTTCACCACCGACGCCAACCTCAACCTCCAACTGGCCGGCGCCAATCTGGCCGCCCTGCCCGAGGCGGTGCACGCCCACGCCGCGCTGGTCCGCGGACAGGTCGCCGACTGGCGGGCCAACGCCCGCGCCCTGTACGGCGTCCGGGGCCTGCTCGCCCCCGGCCGGACGGACGGCGAGCACGGCCACCTGTTCCACCTCGACGACGACTGGCCGTGGCCCGCCTGGCTGGCCGGCGCGGACTGGCTGCTGCACCCGCTGCACGAGTACTGGCGCACCACCGGCGACGACGCGTTCCTGCGCGCGGAGCTGGCCGGCTGGCTGGTCGAGGCCGCCGAGTTCTTCGAGGACTTCCTGACCCGCACCGACGACCGGGGCCACGTCGTCTTCGTCCCCTCCTACTCCCCGGAGATCGCTCCCGAGGGTGTGGCCGGGTCCGCCACCGTGAACGCCGTGATGGACGTGTCGGCCGGCCGGCACGCGCTGGAGAGCGCCATCGAGGTCTGCGAGCACCTCGCCGTCGAGCCGGCGGCCGTCGCCCGCTGGCGGGCCCTGCTGCTGCGGTTCCCGCCGTACCTGGTCAACTCGGCCGGCCGGCTGACCGAATGGGCCTGGCCCGGCCTGGACGGGAACCTCGACCACCGCCACGTCAGCCACCTGTACCCGGTCTGGCCGCTGCACGAGATCACCCGCGACTCCGCCCCGGAGCTGGCCGAGGCGGCCCACCGCGCGCTGGTCGACCGCGGCGACGAGAACCTCTCCGCCCACGGCAGCCTGCACCGCGCGCTGGCCGCGGCCCGGCTGCGGGACGCCGGACTGGCCCGCGCCAACCTGCTGAAGGTCCTCGGCGGCGACATGCTGTTCCGCTCGCTGATGTCCTCCCACAACCCGGGCCTGGAGATCTACAACGCGGACGCCGCCATCGCCCTTCCGGGCCTGGTCCTGGAGCTCCTGGTCGACGCCCGGCCCGGCCGGCTCGACCTGCTCCCGGCGCTGCCGGCGGAGCTGGCCCGGGGCGCGGTACGCGGCGTCACCTGCCAGGGCCGGGTCACCGTCGAGGAGTTGGCCTGGGACTCGGCGGCCGGCACGGTACGGGCGGTGCTCCGCTCCGCGGTCGACCAGACCCTCGCCGTGCACTGCCGGGGCGCCCGGCGCAGCGTCCCCCTGGTGGCCGGGACGGCGGAGGCGGTGGTCTTCGACGGGGTCTGACGCCGCGGCCGGGGCCGGGCGGAAATCGCCTGGCCCGGCCCCGGGCGGCGGCGTACCGTCGCCGCATGCAGCTGCTCTCCGTGAACGTCGGCGTACCCGTGCCCAACCCGTGGAAGGGCCTGCGGGCGACCGGCATCGACAAGCGCCCGGTGGCCGGCCCGGTCGCCGTCTCGGCGCCCGGCCCCAAGGGCACCGGGGCGGTCGGCCTGGCCGGCGACCGGGCGTACGACGTGAAGCACCACGGCGGCGCCGACCAGGCCGTGTACGCCTACGCGCGGGAGGATCTCGACCACTGGGAGGGGGAGTTGGGCCGGCCGTTGGCGGACGGACTCTTCGGCGAGAACCTCACCACGACCGGCCTGGACGTCAACGGGGCGCTGATCGGGGAGCGTTGGCGGATCGGCGCGGACGTCGTCCTGGAGGTATCCTGCCCGCGGATCCCCTGTGCGACCTTCCAGGGCCGGCTGGAACGCGCCGGCTGGATCAAGGAGTTCACCCGGGCCGTCCGGCCGGGGGCCTATCTGCGGGTGATCGAGCCCGGCGAGATCGCCGCGGGCGACCCGGTGGCGATCGTCCGGCGTCCGGACCACCGGGTCACGGTGGCCCTCGCCTTCCGCGCACTGACCCTCGAACCCGAGTTGCTGCCCCTGCTGCCGGTCGCCGACGCGCTCCCGGCGGAGGACCTGGAACTGATCCGCCGACGCCTGGCCTGACGGGGTACCCGCAGTGGCGGGGCCCCGGCAGGCCAGGCGTCGGTAGGAGGGCGCCCCGCCGGTCACCGGCCGGGGCACCCTCCTGCCGGGGCCGGGATCAGGCGCGGTCCACCGTGAACGCCGCCAGCCGCTGCTCGCCGCGCAGCACCAGGTAGAGGTCGTGCACGCCGCCCGGGCTGTCCGGCACCTCGGTGGAGACCGTGGTCCAGGCGTAGCGCCCGCCGGTGGACGGCACGGAGAGGCTCGCCAGCAGCGGGCCGCTCTCCGGGTCCCCGGTGCGCAGCTCCAGCACCGCCGCGCCGGGCTCGGTGCGTGACACCTCGGCGCTGAAGAGGACGGGTCCGCCCGGCAGTTCGGCCGCCCGGAAGAGCAGCCGGCCGGTCGTACCCGCCAGCGGGCTGACGGCGTCGCCGTCCTCCCGGCGGGCGTCCACCAGGGTGACGCCGGCGTGGTCGTCGAAGTCGGCCGCCCGGACGCTCCGGCCGGTCACCCGGCGCGGCCCCGGCGTCGCTCCGCCGACGGTGATCGGTACGGACAGCTCGACCGCCCCGGCCGAGCGGGCCGCCAGGATCTCGTACGCACCCGGGTCGACGGTGAACCGGCCCTCGGCCACGTCCCAGTGCGCCAGTGCCGACAGCGGAACGGTGAACTCCACCCGCCGGCTCTCGCCGGGTGCCAGCCGCAGCTTGCGGTAGTCGGCCAGCCGCAACGACGGCGCCTCGTACCGGGCGTCGAGCGCCCGGGTGTACAGCTGCAGGGTCTCGACCCCTGCCCGCGGGCCGGAGTTGGCGACCTCCACGCTGCCGGTGATCTGCTCGCCGACCAGCTCGGCCGTGAGGGCGCGGTAGTCGAAGGACGTGTAGGAGAGCCCGTGCCCGAACGGGTAGAGCGGTGCGCCCCGGTGGTACTGGTACGTCCAGCCGGCCTTGATGATGTCGTAGTCCAGGCGTTCCGGCAGCGCTTCGTCGCCGCGGTACCAGGTCTGCGGCAGCCGCCCGGCGGGGTCGCTGTCGCCGAGCAGGACGGCGGCCAGCGCGCGGCCGGTCTCCTGGCCGCCGTGCGAGGTCCAGAGCACGGCCGGCAGGTTGGCCTGCGCCCAGTCGACGGCGTACGGGTAGCTGCTCATCAGCACCAGCACGGTGTCGGGGCACTCGGCGGCGACGGCTCGCAGCAGCGCCTCCTGGGCGGGCGGGAGCCGCAGGTCGGCGCGGTCCTGGGTCTCCCGGCCGTTGATGTGCGGGTCGTTGCCGAGGACGACGACGGCGGTGTCGGCCGCGCGGACGGCGGCCAGCGCGTCGGCCGCGCCGTCGCGGACGACGGTCCTGGTCCAGCGCTCGGCGGCGGCCGGCTCGGCGGCCGAGACGGTGACCAGCCCGGTGGCCGGGTCGACGACCGCGTACGCGCCGTTGTGCACGTTGCGGAGCAGCTCGCTGCCGTCCTCCTGCGGCTCCAGCCGGAAGGTCTCGTGGACGTCCCAGCCGTTCGGCTGGGTCTGGTCGGCGGCGAGGCCGAGGTCGGCGTCCTTGAGGGTGACGTAGCGGCCGGAGGCGGCGTTGCGCAGCGTCAGGACGCCGTTCCCCCAGTCGAACAGGTCGAAGCAGGCCTCGTCAACGGGCTTGCCGTCGGCCTCGGCGGCGTGGATCGGCCCGGTCGGGTCACCGGCGGGCACGGCGAGCAGTCCGCCGGTGGAGGCGGCGCGCAGCGCGACGCGGTCCACGCCCTCGGTGCGGACCACCTCACCGCCGCGGGCACCGAGGGCGGCGCCGAGTCCGGCGGCGACGGTGACCCGGTACGGCATGGTGCCGCTGTACCAGTCCTCGAAGAGCGAGTCGGCGAGCGGGCCGAGCACGGCGACGCGGCGGCCCTCGGCGGGGGCCAGCGGCAGCAGCCGCCGCTCGTTGCGGAGCAGGACGACGGACTCGGTGGCCGCGCGCAGCGCGAGCCGGCGGTGCGCGGGGGAGTCGACGACGCTCCACCCGGTGCCGGCGTACGGGTCCTGCGCGGGGTCGAACTCGCCCAGCCGGAACCGGATCGAGAGCTGGCGGCCGACCGCGCGGTCGATGTCCGCCTCGGTGAGCAGGCCGCGCTCCAGCGCCTCGGTGATCCGGGCGATCGTGGTGCCGGGGTCGTCCGCGTGGTCGGTGAAGCTGTCGACGCCGGCCCTCAGCGCGGCGGCGTGCGACTGCGCGTGGTCGTCGAAGTACTCCTCCGGGTCGACCAGGTTGGACGGCGCCTCGGCGTCGCTGCAGACGAACAGCTCGTGGCCGGTCGGCCGGGCCCAGCGCCGCAGCTCGGCCTCGATCAGCGGACTGACGTGGCAGGGGCGGCCGTTGACCAGGTTGTACGCCGGCATCACGCCGGTCGCCGAGCCGCTGGCGATGGCGGTGCGGAACGCCGCCAGGTCGTACTCGTGCAGGACGCGCGGGCGCAGCCCGGAGGAGGTGAGGCAGCGCTCGTCCTCGTTGTTGTAGGCGAGGAAGTGCTTGAGGATCGGCGCGGTGCGCAGGTGTTCGGGGTCGTCGCCGGCGAGGCCCCGGCAGAAGGTGTCGGCCAGTCGGGCGGTGAGCAGCGGGTCCTCCGCGTAGCCCTCCTCGTTGCGGCCCCAGCGCGGGTCGCGGAGCAGGTTCACCACGGGGGCCCAGGCCTGGAGGCTGATCCGGCCCTCCCCGGCGGCCGGTGCGCGGTGGTGGTGGAAGGCGCGCAGTTCGGTGCCTGTCGCGGTGGCGACCTCGTGGACCAGCTCCTCGTCCCAGGTCGCGCCGAGGCCGACGGCCTGGGGGAAGACGGTGGCGGCTCCCAGCCAGCCCACCCCGTGCAGGGCCTCGGTGCCGGTGCGGAAGGCCGCCACCCCGAGCCGGGGGACGGCGGGGGAGTACTGGTGCAGCATGGCGATCCGCTCCTCCCGGGTGAGCCGGGCGAGCAGGTCCCCGACGCGTATCCGCAGCGCGAGCGTGGTGTCGAGGAAGGGCAGCGGCTCGATGGGCGATTCGGCGGGCACAGCGGTGGTCGTCACCTGGGAAACCCCTTGGGGATGGGCGTGCGGAGGTAGTGGCGCGGCGCGGGGAGGGGGGAGATCCGGTCCGTCGACGGCAGGGACGGGCATCCCGGCGGGCCGCGTGGTGAAACGCTTCGAAAGTCGCACGCCGGGTGGGGGCTGTCAACCATGAGACCGGCTTCCTCCCTCATCAGGGCTTGTGGGCAGGGTGGTTGAGCCCTGGGAGGCCCTGTGACGGGCCCTGGTGATCCCGCGGAAATGATTTGTTCATCCCCTTGTCGAACAGGTGACCCGCCGCTAGTGTCACCGCAACATCGAAGCGATTCGACGAACCGGATCCTCAACGATGAAGGGCCGCACCGACCATGAGCTCCCAGATCAGCCGCCGAACGTTGCTCAGAACCGCCGTCACCGTCGCCGGAGCCGCCGTGGCGGCTCCGCTGCTCAGTGCCTGCGGCAGCGGCGGCGCCGCGAAGAGCGGCTCCAACAGCAAGGCCGGCCTGGCCGGCGCCCTGCCCGCCTACGTCGCCAGCACGGCGGTCACCGCGGACATCCCCTCGGTGACCGGCCCCAGCGGCGGGTTCAGCGACCCGGGCTTCCTGACCTATCCGGCCGCCCCGGTGAAGACCGTCACCAAGACGCCCGGCTCCGGCGGGAGCTACTCCGCCGTGACGCCGCTCTGGGGGACGATCCCGGCGGCCGACAACCCGTTCTACCAGGCCGTGAACGCCGCACTGGGCGTCAAGCTCACCATGCAGCCGGCCAACGGCACCACCTACAACACCGCGATCCCCACCCTGACCGCGGCCCAGAAGCTCCCCGACTGGGTGCAGCTGCCCACCTGGTGGAACGCGCTGTTCAACGTCGGCGGCCTGGTCGGCACCCAACTGGCGGACCTCACGCCGTACCTGGCCGGCGACAAGATCAAGGAGTACCCGAACCTGGCGGCCCTGCCGACCGGTGCGTGGCAGGCCGGCGTCTGGGGCGACAAGCTCTACGGGATCCCGTCCTTCGCCTCCGGCACCGCCTTCGCCGGCGCCTTCTACTACCGCCAGGACGTCTTCGAGGCCAAGGGCATCGCCGCGGACAGCGTGAGGTCCGCCGACGACCTGATGAACCTCGGCAAGGAGCTGACCAGCGCGAGCGCCGGCGTCTGGGCCTTCGACGACATGTGGACGTACCTCACGCAGCCCTTCGGGATCGCGCAGCTGTTCACCGCCAAGGACGGCAAGCTCGTCCACAAGTACGAGCAGCCGGAGTACCTGGAGGCGCTCAACTGGGCGTACCGGCTGGCCAAGTCCGGCTACATCCACCCGGACGCGTTGGCCGGCAACAACAACGACGCCAAGGCCCGGTTCTACGCCGGCAAGGTGCTCGTCACCGGTGACGGCACCGGCTCGTGGAACATGGCCGACGCCCAGGCCGGCCAGGCGGCCGACCCGAAGTACCGGCGCGGCGCGCTGCCGCTGTTCGCCGCGGACGGCAAGTCCGCCCCGAGCATCTTCCTCGGCTCCTCCACCAGCCTGGTCAGCTACCTCAACGCCAAGCTGAAGCCGGAGCAGATCAAGGAGCTCCTCGCGGTCGCCAACTACCTCGCGGCCCCGTGGGGTTCGGCCGAGTACACGCTGATCAACTACGGCGTCGAGGGCGTCGACCACACCCGGGTCAGCGGCACGCCGACCTTCACCGCGGCCGGCCAGAAGTCCGTCCAGCAGCAGACCTACCCCTTCCTGGTCTCCAGCCCGCAGGCGACCAGCAACCCCGGCTTCGACCAGATCACCAAGGACCGCACGGCATGGGAGGCGCAGGCCGTCAAGTACGCCTACAAGCCGGTGTTCTGGAACATGAACATCACCGTGCCGAGCCGGCTCGCCACCGCCAGCGCCGCCCAGGCGCTGGAGGACACCGTCAAGGACGTCCAGCACGGCCTGAAGACCGTCGCCGACTACCAGAACGCGCTGACCTCGTGGAAGCGCAGCGGCGGCGACGAGCTCACCGCCTGGTACCAGAGCGAGATCTACGACAAGCAGGGCTCCGGCCAGTAGCCCGACCGCTCCCAGTCCGACCTACCTAGGAGGTGCGGTGGTCGTGGCGGCAGTCACCACGAACAGCGCCGACGTGCCCGGCCGAGCGGAAGAGGCACCCCCCGGACTCCCGGGGACACCCCCGCCGCCCGGCGGGCCCGAGCCGAGCCCGCGGCGGCTGAACCGGCGGATCCGGCTGCGCCGGGACCGCTCGCTGCTGCTGATGACCGTCCCGGTCGTCGTCCTGCTGCTGGTCTTCAACTACCTGCCGTTGTTCGGCACGGTCACCGCCTTCGAGTACTACGACCCCATCGTCGGGGTGGTGAACAGCGAGTGGATCGGGCTGGAGAACTTCCGCCAGCTGCTCGGGGACCCGCTGTTCTGGGGATCGGTGTGGAACACCCTGGAGCTGGCGGCCGTCCAGCTGGTGCTGTTCTTCCCCGTCCCCATCGCCCTGGCGCTGCTGCTCAACTCGGTGCTCAGCCCGCGGATCCGCAGCTTCGTCCAGTCGGTGACGCTGATCCCGCACTTCTTCTCCTGGGTGCTGGTCATCACCCTGTTCCAGCAGATGATCGGCGGCGCGGGGCTGCTCAACCAGTTCCTGCGCCAGCACGACATGACGCCGTGGAACATCATGACGGATCCGTCGATCTTCAAACTGCTGGTGACCTCCCAGGTGATCTGGAAGGACGCCGGCTGGGGGATCATCGTCTTCCTGGCGGCTCTGGCCGCCATCGACGAGAACCTCTACGAGGCCGCCGCGATGGACGGTGCCGGCCGGTGGCGCCGGACGTGGCACATCACGCTGCCGGGCCTGCGCGGCGTCATCGTGCTGATGCTGGTGCTCCGGCTCGGCAACGTCCTGAACGTCGGCTTCGAGCAACTGCTCATCCAGCGATACGCGGTGGGCCACGACGCGGCCGACGTCCTGGACACCTTCTCGTACTTCTACGGCATCGGCACCAACAACTACGGCTACGGCGCCGCGGCCGGCATCTTCAAGAGCGTCATCTCGCTGCTCCTGATCTACGGGGCCAACAAGCTGGCGCACTCCTTCGGCGAGGACGGGTTGTACCGGAAATGAGCGACGTCACCCTGAAGGCCCGCCGCCCGTCCGCGCGCCCCGTCTGGGAGGAGCAGCCGACCGCCGTGGGGCAGGGCGTCAAGGGCGTCACGCTGGCCGGCATCCTGGTCCTCGTCCTGGGGCCGCTCTGGTGCGTGGTGATCACCAGCTTCTCCACCCAGGGGTCGATCAACCGGGCCGGCGGCCTGGTGATCGTGCCGCACGGGCTGACCCTCAACGCCTACCGGACGATGCTCGGCGACGGCCCGGTCACCCGGGCGCTGTTCGTCAGCCTGGGGGTCACCGTGGTCGGCACCGTCTTCTCGATGGTGGTCTCGGTCCTCTGCGCCTACGGCCTGTCGCGCTCGCGCTCGCTCGGCCACCGCTTCCTGCTGATGCTGCTGGTGGTCACCATGTTCGTCAGCGGCGGCCTGATCCCCTCGTACCTGGTGGTCACCGGCCTCGGCGGCTTCGACCAGTACTGGGCGCTGATCCTGCCCAGCGCGGTGAGCGTGTTCAACATCCTCGTCCTGCGGTCCTTCTACGGCAGCACCGCCGGGGAGCTGATCGACGCCGCCCGGATGGACGGCGCGGGCGACTGGCGCATCCTCTGGTCGGTGGTGCTGCCCACCTCCCGGGCGGTCACCGCGGTGACCACGCTGTTCTACGCGGTCGGCTACTGGAACTCGTTCTTCAACGTCATGCTCTACATGCCGACCAGCAGCCAGAAGTGGCCGCTGCAGTACGTGCTCTACCAGTACGTCAACCTCGGCACCAACATGCCCGGCCAGGTCAACTCCGGCTTCGGCAACGCCGCCAACGCCACCGCGCCGCTCTCGCTGCAGATGGCCGTCGTGGTCCTGACCCTGGTGCCGGTGGTGATCGCGTTCCCGTTCGTGCAGAAGCACTTCGCGAAGGGCGTGCTGACCGGCGCCGTCAAGGGCTGACACTCTCTACGCTGTGCTGACGCCCGCGGGCTCCGGCCCTGCACAGCACACCCGGCACAGCACACCCAGCACCACCCAGTACCGCCCAGCACCACCCAGTACCGCCCAGCACCACCAACGTCCGACACCGCACAGGGGGATACCGATCCAATGGTGACACTCGCCGAAGTGGCCCGGCGCGCAAACGTGTCCCCGAGCACGGTCAGCTACGTCCTCAGTGGCAAGCGCAGCATCTCGGAGCCCACCCGCCGCCGGGTGGAACGCGCCATCAGCGACCTCGGGTACCACCCCAACGCCGGCGCCCGGGCGCTGGCCGGCAAGCGCTCGCACATCATCGCGCTGGTCGTGCCGCTGCGCACCGACGTCTACGTCCCGATCATGATGGAGATCGCCATCGCGGTGACCATGACGGCCCGCAGCTACGGCTACGACGTCCTGCTCGTCACCAACGACGAGGGCCCGGACGGCGTGCGCCGGGTCGCCGCCAGCGGGCTCGCCGACGGCGTGATCCTGATGGACGTCGAGCTGGACGACGAGCGCATCCCCGTCCTGCGCGAGCTCGGCAGCCACGCCGCGCTGATCGGGCTGCCCGCCGACACCACCGGACTCTCCTGCGTGGACCACGACTTCGCCACCGCCGGCGCCCTGTGCGCCGACCACCTCGCCGACCTCGGCCACCGCGACGTGGCGTTCGTCGGCTACGCGCCGCAGGTCTACCTGCGGCACGCCGGCTACGCCGAGCGCACGCTCACGGGCTTTCGCGAGCGGGCCCGGGAGCGCGGCCTGCGGATCCTGCACCGGCCGTGCGAGGGCACCTTCGAGAGCACCGCCGGTGTCCTCGGCCGGATCCTGGACGACCGGCCGGCCACCACCGGTTTCGTGGTCCAGAACGAGGGCGCGCTCGGTCCGCTGCTCAGCCTGCTGCGCACCTCCGGGCGGATCGTGCCGGAGGACGCCTCGGTGGTCGCGCTCTGCCCGGAGCAGCTGGCCGAGCAGAGCTCGCCGCGCCTGACCGCCGTGACCGGCCCGGCCCAGGACCTCGGCCGGCGGGCCGTCGAGCTGGTGCTGGGCCGCATCGACGGCGGCTCGACCCCCGAGGTCACCCTGCTCACCCCCGTCCTGACCCCCAGGGAGAGCACGGGCCCCGCCCCCCTCGCGGCGGCCCCCTCCCCGCGCCTTCCCGCCCCGCAGACCCCCGCAGACGTGGAGAACAGCCATGCCCAACCACTTCCATGACCTCGGCGGCGCCCTCGAATGGCGCGCCCGGGGTGAGACCCTGCGGGTGGAACCGTGGGGCCGCGACTCGGTCCGGGTCAGGGCGACGCCCGGCGGCCCGCTGCTGGAGGACCTGCCCGGCGCCCTGCTGGAGCGGCCGCCGGGCGGGGCCGTGGTCAAGATCGAGGGCAGTGCCGCCACCCTGGTGAACGGCGCGATCACCGTCCGGATCGACGGCAACGCCCTCGACGCGAGCGACCCGCAGCTGCACCCGGCCGCCGGCCGGATCACCTTCCTGCGGACGGCCGACGGAGTCGAGCTGCTGGCCGAGGAGCCGCACCACTTCTGGTGGCCCGGGCCGCGGCTGTACACCGCGACCGGCAACGGCTACCACCGCCTGGAGCAGCGCTTCCGCAGCTACCCCGGTGAGCGGATGTACGGGCTGGGCCAGCACACCCACGGCCTGCTCGACCAGAAGGGCGCGGTGATCGACCTGGTCCAGCGCAACGGCGAGGTGACCATCCCCTTCCTGCTCTCGGACCGCGGCTACGGCCTGCTGTGGAACTCCCCGGCGATCGGCCGGGTCGAGCTGGCGGAGACCGGCACCCGCTGGGTGGCCGACAGCGCACGGCAGCTGGACTACTGGGTGACGGCGGGCGAGCCCGCCGACGTCCTGCGCCACTACGCCGACGCCACCGGCCACGCGCCCGTCCTGCCGTCCTGGGCCTCGGGGTTCTGGCAGTGCAAGCTGCGCTACCGCACCCAGGCCGAACTGCTGGAGGTCGCCCGGGAGTACCGCCGCCGGGGCCTGCCGCTCTCCGTCATCGTCAGCGACTTCTTCCACTGGACGCACCTGGGGGACTGGCGGTTCGACCCGGCCGAGTGGCCCGACCCGGCCGCGATGAACGCCGAACTGGAGGAGATGGGCGTCAAGTTGATGGTGTCGGTCTGGCCGTCGGTCAGCCCGCTCAGCGAGAACTACCACGAGCTGCTCAACGAGGGCCTCCTGATCAACACCGAGTACGGGCCGGTGGCCCACGCCGACTGGCCGGACAAGGGCCTGGACGCCTACTCCGCGCAGGTCGCCTTCTACGACGCCACCAACCCCGACGCCCGCTCCTTCGTCTGGGACCGGATCAGGCGCAACTACCACGCCCTCGGCGTCAGGGTGTGGTGGCTGGACGCCTGCGAGCCCGAACTCAAGCCCGGGTACCCGGCCAACCTGCGCTACCACGCCGGCCCCGGCCTGGAGGTCGGCAACCTCTACCCCCGCGAGAACGCCCGCATGATCCACGAGGGCATGACGGCGGAGGGGGAGAGCGAGATCATCTCGCTCAACCGCTCCAGCTGGGCGGGGGCGCAGCGCTACGGCGCGGCCCTGTGGTCGGGCGACATCGGCACCGACTTCGCCAGCCTGCGCACCCAGATCAAGGCGGGGCTGAACGTCGCCGTCTCCGGCATCCCGTGGTGGACCACCGACATCGGCGGTTTCCACGGCGGGGACCCGGACGACCCGGCCTACCGCGAGGTGCTCGTCCGCTGGTTCCAGTACGGCGCGTTCTGCCCGCTCTTCCGGCTGCACGGATTCCGGGGCCCGGAACAGAAGTTGGAGCCGGCGATGACCGGCCTGCCGAACGAGGTCTGGTCGTACGGCGAGGAGGCCTACGGCATCCTGAGCGGATACCTGCACCTGCGCGAGCGCCTGCGCCCGTACCTGATGCGGCAGATGGAGACGGCCGCCGCCGAGGGTCTGCCGCCGATGCGCCCGCTGTTCGTGGAGTTCCCGGCGGATCCGGCCGCCTGGCAGGTGGACGACGCCTTCCTGCTCGGCCCGGACCTGCTGGTCGCCCCCGTCACCGAGGCCGGCGCCCGCGAGCGCGAGGTCCACCTGCCGGCCGGCGCCGACTGGACGGACGCCTGGACGGGCGAGCGCCACCGCGGCGGCCGGACGGTGCGGGTGGACGCCCCGCTGGAGCGGATCCCGCTCTTCCTGCGGGACGGCGCCGACCTCCCGATCCGAGCGTGAGGGACGAACGGATGCCCCTGACCGGCATGGCCTTCGGCGGGGACTACAACCCCGAGCAGTGGGACGAGGAGACCTGGAAGGAGGACGACGAGCTGATGCGGCGGGCCCGCGTCAACCTCGTCACCGTGGGCGTCTTCTCCTGGGCGCTGCTCGAACCCGAGGAGGGCCGCTACGAGTTCGGCTGGCTGGACGCCCAGCTGGAGCGGCTGCACGCGAACGGCGTCCGGGTCGACCTGGCCACGCCCACCGCCTCGCCGCCGCCCTGGTTCACCCTCGCCCACCCCGAGGCGATGCCGGTGACGGCCGACGGCACCCGGCTGACCCACGGCAGCCGCGACACCTACTGCCTGGCCGCCCCGGCCTACCGCCGGGCGGCGGCCCGGATCGCCGGGGCGCTGGCCGAGCGCTACGGCGACCACCCGGCGGTGGCGATGTGGCACATCCACAACGAGTACGCGACCGTGTGCCACTGCGAGCAGTCCGCGGCGGCCTTCCGGGTCTGGCTGCGGGCTCGGCACGGGAGCCTGGAGGCGCTCAACGAGGCCTGGGGCACGGCGTTCTGGAGCCAGCGCTACGGCTCGTGGGAGCAGATCACGCCCCCGCGCGCCACCCAGTGGCACCCGAACCCCGGCCACACCCTGGACTTCCGCCGGTTCTGGTCGGACGAGGCGCTCGCGGCGTACCGCGAGCAGCGCGACGTCGTGCGCCGCCACATCCCGTCCACCGTGCCCGTCACCACCAACCTGATGCTGCCCGGCTACCAGAACCTGGACCTGTGGGCGTTCGGCCGGGAGGTCGACTTCGTCGGCATCGACCACTACATGGACGCCCCCGGTGTCGACGGCGACGCCGACACCGCCTTCGGCGCCGACCGGGCCCGCTCCTTCGGCGGCGGCAAGCCCTGGCTGCTGATCGAGCAGGGCACCAACACCGTCTACCTCCCCGACCGGGTGCTCCCCAAGGATCCGGGCCGGATCCTGCGCAGCTCGCTCGCGCACATCGCCCGCGGCTCGGACGGCGCGCTGTTCTTCCAGTGGCGGCAGTCCCGGGCGGGCGCCGAGATGTGGCACTCGGCGATGGTGCCGCACGCCGGGCCCGACACCCGGATCTTCCGGGAGACCGCCGCCACCGGGGAGGCCGTCGCCGCACTGGACGAGATCGCCGGCTCCACCGTCACGGCCGCCGTGGCCGTCCTGCACGACGCCGACGCCTGGTGGGCGCTGGACACCGACGGCCTGCCGTCCTCCGAACTGGACTACCCGGCCACCCTCAGGCGCGCCCACCGCGCGCTGTGGGACGCCGGTGTCACGACCGACTTCGCCCACCCGGAGTCGGACCTGTCCCGCTACCGCCTCGTCCTGGCGCCCAGCCTGTACCTGGTCTCGGACGCGGGCGCCGCCTCGCTGCGCCGCTACGTCGAGGGCGGCGGCACGCTGCTGGTGCAGTACTTCAGCGGCGTGGTCGACGAGCACCACCGGGTCCGCACCGGCGGCCACCCGGGGGCGCTGCGCGAGGTGCTGGGCATCCGCGGCGAGGAGCACCGCCCGCTCGCCGCTGGCGCCGGGCTGGCACTGTCCGACGGCTCCACCGGCCGGGTCTGGAGCGAGCTGCTGCGCACCGAGGGCGCCGAGACCGTCGTCTCGTACGCGGCGGGGCCGCTCGCCGGTGCGCCCGCCGTCACCCGGTACGGCTTCGGCGCGGGCACCGGTTGGTACGTCTCGACCCGACTGGACGACCCGGCGTACCGGGCGCTGGTCGGCCGGATCCTGGAGGAGAGCGGCGTGCGACCGGAGGTGCCGGGCCTGCCGCCCGGGGTGGAGGCGGTCCGACGGCGTTCGGCGGACGGCCGCAGCTGGCTGTTCGTCATCAACAACACGGACACGGAGGTGCGGCTGCCCGCGGTGGGCCACGAGCTGCTGGCGGCCCGGCCCGTTCCGGCGGAGGGGTTGTGCGTGCCGGCGGGTTGCGCGGCCGTGGTCCGGGAGGCGCCGGAGGCGGCTTCCTGAGCCGAGCGCTCGTCGTGCTCACCACCTGAGTGCTCGTCCGGCGGTCGGGGCCCCGAGCCCCGGCCGTTTCGCTCGCCAACATGCCGAATCACGGGCATTTCTATAGGTTTGTTCTGGTTCATGGCCCGTACCGTCGGTACGGGCCTCCCCGGCGTGCGGAGGAGCCAGATGACGACCCACCCGTCCCCGACCGGAGATCCCGCGGACGGCCCGGCACCCGCGACCGCCCGGGTCGGCGCCCGGCCGGCGCCCGACCGCTCCTGGCTGGTGGTCTTCTTCGTCGGGCTCGCCCTGTGGGGCCTGACCGTGCTGGTCACCTTCGCCACCGGCAACGCCAACCTGCTGCCCACCCTCGTCCTGCTGGGCAGCTTCCTCGTCCCGGTCACCTTCGTGGCCTGGGCGTACGACCGGCTCGGCCCCTCGACGGCGCTGACGCCGCGCCGAATACTCGCGGCCTTCATGGTCGGCGGCACCCTCGGGGTGCTCGGCGCCTCCGTGCTGGAGAGCTACTTCCTGCACCCCTCGGTGTGGATGTACGTCGGCGTCGGCCTGATCGAGGAGGGCGTGAAGCTGGCCGCCCTCTGGCTGATGGCCCTGCACCTGACCCACTACACCCGGCGCGACGGCATGGTGCTCGGCGCCGCCGTCGGCTTCGGTTTCGCGGCCCTGGAGTCCTCGGGCTACGCACTGACGGCACTGGTCACGGTGAAGGGCCTGTCGCTGACCAGCCTGGTGCAGACCGAGGTCCTGCGCGGGCTGCTCGCCCCCTTCGGCCACGGGCTGTGGACGGCGATCATCGGCGCCGTCCTGTTCTCCACCGCGGCCCGCGGCGGGCGCCCGCGGCTCACCGGCGGCCTGGTCGGCGCCTTCCTCGGGGTCTCGGTGCTGCACGCGCTCTGGGACTCCATGCACGGCATCGCCATCGCCGTGGCGCTGAACCTCACCGGTACGGCCTGGCAGTGGAGGCTGATCGACACCGGCTACCTGCCGCAGCCCAGCCAGGCGCAGGTCAACCTGATCCTGGCGCTCCAGGTGGTCGGCTGGATCGTCGTCTCCGCCGTCGCCGTGCTCTGGCTGCGCGCCCTGGCCGGCCGTCCGCAGCCGGCCCCCGTGCCCGGCGCGGCGCACGCCGCACCGTCCCGGCGCTGAAGCCGCCCCGCGCCGGAGCCGTGGGCAGCCCGCACCCCGAGCCGTCCGCCCCCGTACCGCCTGTTCCCCTGCACCGCCTGTTCCCGCCACCTCCGAAAGGCGCAGCATGAGCACCCTCCCGTTCGAGGACACCACCGACTTCGAGAACGCCGACCGCGGGTTCGTCGGAGCCCTGTCGCCCGCCGTCGTGAAGGCCGCCGACGGCCGGGTGATCTGGGACAACGACGCCTACGACTTCCTGAAGGCCGACTGCCCGCCCACCGCGCACCCGAGCCTGTGGCGGCAGGGCCAACTGGTGGCGAAGCAGGGCCTGTACGAGGTCACCGACGGCATCTACCAGGTCCGCGGCCTCGACCTCTCCAACATGACGCTGGTCGAGGGCGACAGCGGGGTCATCGTGATCGACCCGCTGATCTCCGCCGAGTGCGCGGCGGCCGCCCTGGAGCTCTACCGGGAGCACCGCGGCCCCCGCCCGGTCACCGGCCTGATCTACACCCACTCGCACGGCGACCACTTCGGCGGCGCGCGCGGCGTGCTGCCCGAGGGCCACGCCCCCGTCCCGGTGATCGCCCCCGAGGGCTTCCTGGAGCACGCGGTCAGCGAGAACGTCTACGCCGGCAACGCGATGACCCGCCGGGCGATGTTCATGTACGGGGACCGGCTGCCGAAGGCCCCGCACGGCCAGATCGGCGCCGGCCTCGGCATGACGACCTCCACCGGCACCGTCACGCTGATCCCGCCGACCGTGGACGTCACCCGCACCGGGCAGGAGGAGACGGTGGACGGGGTGCGGATCGTCTTCCAGCTCACCCCGGGCACCGAGGCGCCCTCGGAGATGAACTTCCTCTTCCCCGACCGCCGGGCCCTGTGCCTGGCGGAGAACTGCACCCACAACATGCACAACATCCTGACGCTGCGCGGCGCCGTGGTGCGCGACGCCCGGATCTGGTCGCGCTACCTGGACGAGGCGATCGAGTTCTTCGGCGACTCCACGGACGTCGCCTTCGCCTCCCACCACTGGCCCACCTGGGGCCGGGAGAACGTCGTCAAGCTGGTGTCCGAGCAGCGCGACCTCTACGCCTACCTGCACGACCAGACGCTGCGGATGCTGAACGCCGGGCTGACCGGGCCCGAGATCGCCGAGGAGATCCAGCTGCCGCCCGCCCTGGAGGGCGCCTGGCACGCGCGCGGCTACTACGGTTCGCTCAGCCACAACGTGAAGGCCGTCTACCAGCGCTACCTGGGCTGGTTCGACGGGAACCCGGCGCACCTCTGGGAACACCCGCCGGTGGAGCTGGCGAAGCGCTACGTCGACCTGGCCGGCGGCCCGGACGCCGCGCTGGTCAAGGCCGTCGGGTACCTCGACGACGGCGACCTGCGGTTCGCCGCGACCGTGCTCAACCACCTGGTCTTCGCCGACCCGGACAACGCCCGGGCCCGCGACCGGCTCGCCCACGTCTACGACCTGCTCGGCCAGGGCAGCGAGAACGGCACCTGGCGCAACTTCTACCTGATGGCGGCGCAGGAGCTGCGGGAGGGCCCGGGCACCGCCCTGCTGGACGCGGCGAACCCGGAGATGGTGACGGCACTGACGGTCGAGCAGCTGGTCGACTCGATCGCCATCCGGATCGACGGCCCGCGGGCCTGGCACGAGCACCTGGTGGTGGACCTGGTCGTCACCGACGAGCGGCGGCGCTTCCGGCTGACCCTGCGCAACGGCGCGCTGACCCAGCTGGCCCACCCGCTCGACGCCGCCCCGCGCGAGCCCGCCGCCCTCACCCTGACCCTCACCAAGCCCCGGCTGCTCGGTGTGCTGGCGGGCCGGGGGCTGGAGGGCGTCACCGTCGAGGGCGACCCGGCCGTGCTGGCCACCCTGTTCGGGCTGCTCACCGAGCCCGACCGCGCCTTCCCGATCGTGACCCCCTGACGGTGGCGGTCGGGCCCGACGTGGTCACCGAGGCGCTGGCGGACATCCACCGGCGCCTCGGCTCGCTGGACGGGGGCGAGCCGGCCTCGTACATCCCCGAGCTCGCCCGGGCCGACCCGGGCGGCTTCGGGCTGGCCCTGGTCAGCATGGACGGGCACCGCTACGCGGCCGGCGACGCGCAGGAGCCGTTCACCCTGCAGTCGGTGTCCAAGCCCTTCGTCTACGCCCTGGCGCTCTCGGAGCTCGGCCTGGACGAGGTCAGCCGGTGGGTCGGCGCCGAGCCCAGCGGCGAGGCCTTCAACGCGATCAGCCTGGAGGACGGCACCGGCCGGCCGTCCAACGCGATGATCAACGCCGGCGCGATCGCGACCACCGCGCTGGTGCCCGGGGCCGGTGCCGACGAGCGGTTCGAGCGGATCCTCGACCGGCTGAGCGCCTTCGCCGGCCGGCGCCTGGACGTCGACGAGGCGGTGTACGCCTCCGAGGCCGCCACCGGTGACCGCAACCGGGCCCTGGCCTACCTGATGCGCGGGGCCGGCTCGCTGGCCTGTGACCCGCTCGCCGCCACCGACCTGTACTTCCGGCAGTGCGCCGTCCGGGCGACCACGGCCGACCTCGCCGTGATGGCGGCGACGCTCGGCAACGGCGGGGTCAACCCGGTGACCGGCCGGCGCGCGGTGAGCGAGGCGGTCGCCGTCCAGGTGCTGTCGGTGATGGCCACCTGCGGGATGTACGACGCCTCCGGCGAGTGGCTGCTGCGGGTCGGACTGCCCGCGAAGAGCGGGGTGTCGGGCGGGTTGATCGCGGTGAGCCCGGCCCGGTTCGGCGCCGCCTGCTGGAGCCCGCCGCTGGACGGGGCCGGCAATCCCGTCCGGGGCACGGCCGCGCTGCGGGAGCTGTCCGAGCGCTTCGGCCTGCACCTGATGCTCAGTCCGGCCCCGGCCGCCCCGACGATCGTGGGGGAGCCGCCGCTGGACGCGGCTCCGCGGGCCGGGGCCTTCGCGGTGGTCGCGGCGCAGGGTGCGCTGGACTTCACCGCCGCCGAGCGGGTGCTGTTCGAGCTGGAGGCCGGGTCCGGCGGCCCGGTCCTGCTCGACCTCGGCCTGGTCACCCGGCTGGACGCCGTCGCGGAGGCGATGATCACCGCCACGCTGGCCCGGCTGGCGGCCCGCGGCCGCCGGGTGGCGGTGGTCGGCGACGCCCTGCCCGAGCGGCCGGACGCGCCCTGGGAGCGTTTCGGCTCCCGCGCGGCGGCCCGCGCCGACCGCACCGCGGACGCCGGTGCCGGGAAGCCCGGGGGCGGGGCGGGCGGCGCGCAGCCGTACGGCGACTGACGCACGGCACCGGGCCCCGGCCGGGGCGCCCGTGTTGCGCCATCCGCCTGCACTTGCCGGCCCGCCGGCGAGCGCCGCCGCGACGGCCCGCCGCCGCCGTGCTTAGTGTGCACACGCACGCCGAGCGCCCCGCCGCGTGCCACAGGGCCCTCCCTGCGGGCGATGTGACGGGTCCTCACGAGATTGCGGTCCGCCGTGCTCCGCTCACGCATCGCCCGCGCGGTCAGCGCCGCGCTCCTGGCCGCCCTCGGCCCCGCCGGCACCGTCGCCGCTCCGGTGCAGGCGGCCGACCTCCCGCTCACCCGGTACGTCGACCCCTTCGTCGGCAGCGACGACAGCACCGCCCCCGACCCGGTGCCCGGCGGGGCCGGCGGCAGCACCTACCCCGGCGCGGTGGTGCCCTTCGGCGGGGTGCAGTTCAGCCCCGACACCCCCACCGCCTCGCCGTCCGGGTACCGCTACTCCGACACCTCGGTGGAGTCCTTCAGCCTGACGCACTTCGACGGGGCCGGCTGCCCCAACAACGAGGACCTCCCGCTGCTCCCGGTGACCGGCGCCCTGGCCGCCTCGCCGGGGACGTCCTGGACGGACTACGCCTCCGGCTACCGCAAGGCCGAGGAGTCCGCATCCCCCGGGCAGTACCGGACCAGGCTCGACCGCTACGGCACGGACGTCGAGCTGACCGCCACCACCCGGACCGGCATGGGCCGACTGACCTACCCGTCCACCGACACCGCCCGGCTGCTGGTCGCCACCGGCCGCAGCGCCACCGGCGACCGGGCCGGCACCGTCCGGATCGACGGGTCCGAGGTCAGCGGCAGCGTCACCGCCGGCGGCTTCTGCGGCTCCTCGAAGACCTACCGGATCTACTTCGACCTGCGCTTCGACCGGGAGCCGACCGGCTTCGGCACCTGGTCCGGGGCGGACCTCGCGCCCGGCTCGGCGAGCGCCGCGGGCACCGGCACCGGCACCGGCGCCTACCTCACCTTCGACACCACGGACGGGCGGAGCGTCCGATTCAAGGTCGGGCTCAGCTACGTCAGCGTCGAGGGCGCGCGGCGCAACCTCGCGGCGGAGAACCCCGGCTGGGACTTCGACGCGGTGCGGGCCGCCGCGGACACCGCCTGGAACGCGGCGCTCGGCCGGGTGCGGGTCGGCGGTGGCGACGACGGCGGCGCCGGCGAGGGCGGGGAGAGCCTGCTGCGGACCTTCTACACGGCCCTGTACCACGTGTTCCAGAGCCCGAACGTGTCCAGCGACGTCGACGGCGACTACCGCGGGTTCGACGGCGCGGTGCACCACGCGGACCACCCCGTCTACCAGAACTACTCGGGTTGGGACATCTACCGCTCCTGGGCCGCCCTGGTGGCCCTGCTCGCACCGGCCGAGGCGAGCGACATCGCCCGGTCGATGGTGCTGGACGGGCAGCAGGGCGGGCTGCTGCCCAAGTGGTCGCAGCAGACCAACGAGGACTTCGTGATGAACGGCGACCCGGGGCCGATCGTCGTCGCCAGCCTGTACGCGTTCGGGGCACGCGACTTCGACACCGCCGCCGCGCTCGCCCTGATGGAGAAGTCCTCCGCCGGGGGCACGACCCAGGGCGGTCCGATCCGCGGCCGGCAGGCCTCGTACGTCCGCCTGCAGTACATCGCCGGCGATCCCTCCGACTCGCTGGAGTACTCCGCCTCGGACTTCGCGGTGGCCCGGTTCGCCGCGGCCCTCGGGGACACCGCCGCGTCCGCCGCGCACCTGGCCCGCGCGCAGTGGTGGCGCCACACCTACGGCCCCGAGTCCGGCTACGTGCAGCCGCGGGACGCCGCCGGAACCTGGGCCTGGCCACTGGACCCGGCGAGCGGATCCGGCTTCACCGAGGGCAACGCCGCGCAGTACACCTGGATGGTCCCGTACGACTACGCCGGCCTGATCGACGCGATGGGCGGCCGGCACACGGCCGTGCAGCGCCTGGACCACCACTTCCGCGAGCTCAACGCCGGGCAGAGCCGGCCGTACTACTACATCGGCAACGAGCCGGAGCACGGCGTCCCCTGGGCGTACGACTTCGCCCGCCACCCGGCCGGCGCCGCGGACGCCGTCCGCCGGGCGGCGCGGGCCTTCACCACCGGCCCCGGCGGGCTGCCGGGCAACGACGACCTGGGCGCCACCTCGGCCTGGTACGTCTGGGCGGCGCTCGGCATGTACCCCGTCACCCCGGGCGCCGACACCCTCGCCCTGCACGGGCCGTTCTTCCCCTCGGTGCAGATCCACCGCCCCGGCGGTGACATCGCGATCCTCGCCACCGGCACCGGCCGGTACGTCCAGGGCCTGCGGGTCGACGGGGCGGCCACCACCCGCAGCCACCTGCGCTACCCGGACCTGGCCGGCGGCGCCGTCCTCCAGTACTCGATGGGCGAGGCGCCGGGAGCGGCCTGGGGCACCGGCGCCGCCGACGTGCCGCCCTCGTTCACCGACGGCGCCGGGGCCGCGCTGCCCGCCGCACCCGAGCGCGGACCGAACCTGGCGGCGGGCGGGGCCGCGGCCGGATCCGCGCCCTGCTCCGCCGACACGGCCGCGGACCGCGCCTTCGACGGCCTGCTCGGGAGCACCGGTCGCTGGTGCTCCGCCGAGCCGGACGCCTGGCTGCGGGTCGACCTCGGCGCCACCCGTACGGTCAGCTCGTTCGTGGTCGAGCACGCCGGGCTCGGCGGCGAGAGCACCGGCCGCAACACCGCGGCCTTCCGGATCGAGACCAGCACCGACGGCGTCACCTGGGACGCGGCGGTCGCCGTCACCGGATCCCGCGCCAGCCGCACCGAACACCCCGTCGCCCCCCGGCCGGCCCGCTACGTCCGCCTCCTCGTCGACACCGCCGCCGACCTGGCCCCCGACGGCCCGGAGCCGGCCCGGATCCACGAGCTGGAGGTCTACGGGGAGCCGGACGCGGCGGTCGCCCCCGGCCTCAGAACCGCCACACCAGCGGCACCACCGTCAGGGTGACGACCAGGAACCAGCCGAGCACCGGCAGCCCGTAGCGCCAGTAGTCGCCGAAGCGGTAGCCGCCGGCGCCCATCACCATCATGTTGGCGGGGGTGGCCACCGGGGTGAGGACGGCGGCGGCCGCGGCGACCGCCACGCACATCAGGACGGGCTGCACGGAGATCCCGGCGTCGTGCGCGGCGGAGACCGCGATCGGCACCACGATCAGGGCGGTGGCCGTGTTGGAGACGAACTGGCCGAGGACGGCGGTGAGCAGGAAGACGCCGAGCAGCAGCAGGTGGCCGTTGCCGCCGGCGGCCCGGACGACCAGGTGGGCGACGTCGTCGGCGGCGCCGGACCGCTGGATGGCGACCGAGAGCGGGAAGAGACCGCCGACGATGACGACGGTGGTCCAGGAGACGCCCTCGTAGGCCTGGTCCGGCGTCAGCACCCGCAGCAGCACGATGGCGAGCGCCGCCAGCAGCCCCGCCACGGCGGCCGGCACGGCGCCGCTGGCCAGCAGGGCGACCATGCCGGCCAGGACCGCCAGCGCCTTCCAGGCGGCCGGCCCGGGCGGTGCGAGCTGGGCCCTGAGCTCGCGGGGGGAGTCCACCACCAGGACGTCCGCGCGTTCCGCCTTCCGGTGCAGGGCCTGCCAGCCGCCCTGCACCAGCAGGGTGTCCCCGGGGCGCAGGACGACCGGTTCGGGGCCGGCCTCGTGTCCGGCGCGGTGGACGGCGAGGATCGCGAGGTCGCCGTCGGCGGTGGCCATGCCGGGGAAGACCCGCGCTCCGACCAGCGTCGAGCGGGGGCTGACGACCACCTCGACCAGCCCCGCGTCCCGGTTGACCAGGACGTCCGCCAGGTGCTCGCGCATCGGCGGGGGCAGGTGGTCGAGGCGGTGCGCCGCGGCGAACTCCTCGGTGGCCGTCCGCTCCCCGCGGACGATCAGGATGTCGCCGGCCTGCAGGGCGGCGTCCCCGCGCGGGTCGTGACCGTCGGCGGTGAGCGCCCCGACCACGGCGAGCCCGGGCGGCGCGCTCGCGGCGAGCGCCTCGGCGGCCTGCCCGACGGCCGTCGAACCGGCCGGGACCTGGAGGCTCGCCGAGCCGCTCGCCAGTCCGTAGTGGGCGATCAGGGTCCGGGCGTGCCGGGTGAGGTCGGCGGGGATGCTGGTCGGGGTGCGGCCCGGCAGCAGACGGTGCCCGGTCAGGACGGTCAGGGCGATCGTCCCGGCCAGCACGGGCACGCCGACCACGGTGAAGTCGAAGAAGCCGAAGGGGTGTCCACCGGCCTCGGCCGCCGCCTCCGAGGCGATCACGTTGATCGGGGAGCCGATCAGCAGCAGCAACGACCCGGCGTGTCCGGCGTAGGCGAGCGGGAGGACCAGCCGGGAGGGCGGCAGTCCGGCCCCGGCGGCCAGCAGCACCACCAGCGGCAGCAGTGCGGCCACCGCGCCGGTGACGGTGATCAGCGAGGTCAGGCCGGCGGCGAGCAGCATGGTGAGGACGACCAGCCGGCCCGGGCCGCCGCCCGCCTGCCCGGCGAGGCGCCGCCCGGCCCAGGCGGTCAGCCCGGTGGCCTGCAGCGCCGCGCTGAGCACGAACAGCGCGGCGACGAAGGCCACCACCGGGTCGCCGAACCCGGCGAACACCTGCCCGGCGTCCAGCACGCCGGTGGCGTACAGGACGAGGGCCGAGCCGAAGACGACGACCTCCACCGGCAGCCGGTTCCAGACGAACAGCACCACCACGGCCGCGAGGACGGTCAGGCAGACGGCGGCGTCACTCATGGCGCGCCGCCGGAGCCCGCCGCCGGCACGGGTGGCGGCGTCGGACCGGGGGCGCCGGAGCGGCGGCGCGGTCGGGCACCGGCGTCAGGTCCCGACCGGCGCGCCCGGCCCCAGCGGGATGCCGATCAGGTACCAGGCCACGAAGAACAGCACCCACGCGACGGCCACCACGATCGTGTAGGGCATCATCAGCGACACCACCGTGCCCACGCCCGACGTCTTCTTGTACTTCTGGGTGAGCAGCACGATGAAGGGCAGGTAGACCATCAGCGGGGTGATGACGTTGGCGGGGGAGTCGCCGACCCGGTAGGCGGCCAGGACGGTCTGCGGTGCGACGCCCAGCCGCAGGAACAGCGGGACGAACACCGGGGCCAGGATGGCCCACTTGGGGATCACCCCGGGGATGATCAGGTCCAGGATGATGGTCACCAGGATCAGCCCGAGCAGCAGCCAGAGCGGTCCGACGTCGATCCCCTCCAGCACGTCCGCCAGCTTGACGGCCACGATCGTGGCCATGTTGCTGTAGTTGAAGTACGCGATGAACTGACTGATGATCAGCAGCAGGAAGATCAGCCCGCCGAGGCCGGAGAAGGTCTTGGTGATGGCCTCCATCGCGGCGGAGGTGCCCTTCAGGGTCCCGGCCCCGCGCCCGTAGCAGAGGCCGGCGACCAGGAACAGCAGCATGATGATGAAGATCAGCGCGTCCATGAAGGGCGAGTCGTCGAAGAGGCTGCCGGTCTGCGGGTTCCGCAGCGGGGAGCCGGGCAGGAACGAGAGCAGCGCGACCGCGACCGCCACCACCAGCAGGCCGTAGAGCGCGAATCGCAGGCCCCGGCTCTCGCGCTCGGGGCTGACCCCGGCCTCGTCGGCCTCGTCGGGCTGTTCGGCCTCGACCGCCTGGGTGAAGGCCCCGAGCCGGGGCTCCACCAGCTTCTCGGTGACGACGGTGATCACCACGGCGAGGAACAGCGTCGAGGCGATGCTGAAGTAGAGGTTGGCGGTGAGGTTGATCGACTCGGTGGGGTCGACCAGGGCGATCGCCTCGTTGGTGATCTCGGTGACGATCCCGTCCACCGGCGTGATCAGCACGTTGACGCCGAAGGCCGCGCCGACGCCGGCGAAGGCGGCGGCGATGCCCGCCAGCGGATGGCGCCCGACGCTCATGAAGGCCACCGCCCCCAGCGGGATCAGCACCAGGTAGCCCGCGTCCGAGGCCACGCTGGACAGGACGCCGAGCAGCACGATGACGAAGGTGAGGCTGCCGGGCGGGGTGACCCGCACCAGCTTGCGGACCAGGGCGGCGACCAGGCCGGCCTCCTCGGCCAGGCCGACCCCGACCATCGCGACCAGGATCACCGCGACCACGCCGAAGTTGTTGAAGTTGCTGGTCGAGGACGTGAAGATGAACCTGATGCCGTCACCCGTCAGCAGGCTCTCGATCCGCGTGGTCTCCTGGCGGACCTCGTAGGGGTGCTCGTAGTTGGAGGCCGGCGGGACCTCGGTGGACGGGTAGTCGGTGCCGCCCTCGTAGGTCTCGTGCACCGGTACGGGCAGCGGCTCGGCGGCGTCGTAGGTGACCGAGACGTCGAACGCCGCCAGGATCGCCGACAGCACGATCACCAGGGCGCAGAGCCACAGGAAGATCATCGCGGGGTGCGGGACCCGGTTGCCGAACCTCTCGATGCCGTCGAGGATCCGCTGCCCCAGGGGCCGGTCGGCCGCTGCCGCCTCACCGCTCACGGCGGGCCCCCTCGCCGCCCTCGCCGGAGCCCGGCCGGGGGCTGCCGGGCGGGGTGAAGCCGAGCAGGAACTCGGCCAGCAGCCGGGCGCCGAAGCCGGTGCAGCCCTTGGGCCGCCAGGAGGACGCGGAGTCGTTCTGCGCCGGCCCGGCGATGTCGAGGTGCGCCCACGGCCGCCCGTCGACGAAGTCCTCCAGGAACAGTGCGGCGTGGATGGCGCCGCCGTTCGGACCGCCCATGTTCTTGATGTCCGCCACCTCCGAGTCCAGCTCGGCGCGGTAGCGGCGCGACAGCGGCAGCTGCCAGGCCGGTTCGTCGGTCGCCCGGGCCGCCGCCAGCACCTGCTCCACCAGCGGCTGCCGGTTGCCGAAGACCCCGGCGATCTCCGCGCCCAGCGCCCGCATCGCGGCGCCGGTCAGGGTGGCGATGTCCACGATCGCGTCGGTGGGCTCCTCGGTGGCCAGCACCAGGGCGTCCGCCATGATCAAGCGCCCCTCCGCATCGGTGTTGATCACCTCGACGGTGGTGCCGCCGCGGATCTGCAGCAGGTCGCCGAGCTTGGTCGCGGTGCCCGAGGGCATGTTGTCCGTGCACATCAGGTAGCCGGTCACGGCCGTCGGGCAGCCCAGCTCCCGGAGCACCGACATCGCCGCCAGGATCGCGCCGGCGCCGGACATGTCGTTCTTCATGGTGGCGTGCACCGCGTCGGCCGGCTTGAGGCTGATCCCGCCGGAGTCGTACATCACGCCCTTGCCGACCAGCGTCACCCGGGCCGGCGCGCTCCCGGCCGCGCCGTCGGGGGTGTAGCGCAACCTGATCATCCGCGCCGGGTCCGCGCTGCCCGCGTTGACGCCGAGCAGCCCGCCGCAGCCCATCGCCACCAGCTGCGCCTGGTCGAAGACCTCGATCGCCAGACCGGTCCGCGCCGCCAGACCGGTCGCCGACTCTGCCAGCACGGCCGCGGTCAGCAGGCTCGGCGGCGAGTTCGCCAGGTCGCGCGCCAGCATGGCGGCCCGCGCGAACAGCAGGCCGCGCCGCAGGCCGCGCTCGGCCTCGGCCCGCTCCGGCTCCGCCACCAGCAGCGTCAGCGCCTCGACCGGGACGGCCTGCGGCTCGCGCTTGAGCACCTCGAAGCGGTACCGCGCCAGCAGGACGCCCTCGACCAGGGCCTGCGCGGCCTCGGCGGGTGCCACCCCGGTGCCGGACGGGAACAACAGGGCGAGCCGGCCCTCCCGCGCGGCGGCGCCGGCGAAGGCCGCCGCCGCGTCCCGCAGGGCCGCGGCGTCCAGGGCCTCCCGCTCACCGGTGCCGAACACCACCACCGGTCCGCCGTCGGGGCGCAGGCAGACTCCCGCGGTGCCCGGCGCGCCGGTGAGGCCCGCCGCCGCCAGCTGTTCGCGGCTCAACCCCAGGCCCGGGGGGAGAGCGCCGTCGGGCGCCACCGGTACGCCCAGCAGGCCGTGGCCCCCCGCGTCCAGGGCGCCGCCACCGGCAGGGGGAGCGGCCACCGACACCTCCGGCGGCCGCTCCCAGGACGGGATCGGGTCGAATCGTTCCCGCAGGTCTGCCATTGCGGCTCCTCTCGCCCTCCCCGGTCCGGCCGTTCCGGGCTGACGCGTCTTCAGCAGGAGGAGAACCCAGACTCCCCACACTCCCGGGCCGCCCGCATGCCGGAACGTCACCCGGCTGGGCCGGACGGGTGAGCCGGCATCCGGTCGCCGCGTCCCGCCCCCGCGCCGGACCCTCCCGCCCGCCCGGCCGGCCCTTCCCGGCATCCCGGCTGGTCGGCGGCCTGCCACCGGGTGCCGGGCCGGCCCGTTCGACGGCCGACGCGCCCGGGGTACGCGACTTGCCGCGAAGGCCCGCTCTGCCATCGTGGAGCAAGGACCAGGACCGATCACGGACGGCAGCCCGGAGGTACCACGGTGCGGGACTCGGATCGCGAGGCGGGTGTGACCGCGCTGCTGCGAGCGGTCTTCGGCGGGGCACCGCGCCGCTGGTACGTCCTGGACCGGGACCTCCGGCTGGTCCGGCTCAACCGCAGGGCCCGCGCCGCCCCGTCCTTCCCCGGCGAGGAGGCGCTCGGCAAGCGCCTCGGCGACGTCGCCCCGGGCTACCCGGCGGAGGAGATCACCGCGCTGGCCGGCGAAGTGCTCGCCACCGGCGTCACCGTGAAGGGCCGCCTGGTCCGCGGGCGCCCCGCCTCCCGCACCGGCCGGACCCGCATCTACGCCGTCTCGGTCTACCGGCTGGAGGACCTCCCCGCCCCGGAGGACGGGACGCCGGCCCGGCCCGCCGCCGGCGGGCCGCTCGGCGTCGCCCTGACCGTGGAGGACGTCACCGACCGGGAGGCCGCCGCGGAGCGGCTCGCCGTGCTGCACGACGCGCACCAGAGCATCGGCTCCACCTTCGACATCGCCGCCACCGCGCAGGAACTCGCCGACGTCGCCGTACCGCGCTTCGCCGACGCCATGACGGTCGACCTGCTGGACGAGACCTGGCGGGCCGGCCACACCCACCAGGGGCCGGTCTCCCCGGACCACCCGCTGCGCCGGGCCGCCTACCGGCTCCTGCGCGGCGGCACCCTGCCGGTGCCCGTCGGCCGGCTCAAGACCTTCCGGTTCCCCACCCCGTTCACCCAGAGCCTCGCCGACTCCCGGCCCCGGCTGATCACCCGGCTGCGCCCCGACGCGCCCTGGCTGGAGGCCGACCCGGCCTTCGGCGAACGGCTGCGGACCGCCGGCGTGCACTCGATGATGATCATTCCGATCATGGTGCAGGACGACGTCCTCGGCCTGGCCGCCTACTACCGCTACGACCGGCCCGAACCCTTCGACGAGGACGACCAGGACCTCGCCCGCCAACTCACCGACCGCGCCGCCCTGAGCATCGACAAGGCCCGCAGCTACGCCCGCGAGCGCACCGTCGCCGCCGCCCTGCAGCGCTACCTGCTGCCCCAGCAGCCCCCCTCGGTCTCCGCCGTGGACGCGGCCCACCTGTACATCGCCGGCGGCGCCGGCAGCGACTGGTACGACGTCATCCCGCTCTCCGGCACGCGGGTGGCCCTGGTCGTCGGCGACGTGGCCGGACGCGGCGTCGAGGCCGCCGCCACCATGGGGCAGCTGCGCACCGCCGTCCGCACCCTGGCCGTCCTCGACCTCGCGCCCGACGAACTGCTGGAGCGGCTCGACCCGATCGCCGGCCGGCTCGCCCAGGACGGCGCGCTGGCCGTCCCCGACGCCGCCTCCGAGTTCCTCGCCTCCTGCCTGGTCGTCATCTACGACCCGGTGACGCGCCGCTGCACCGCCGCCCGGGCCGGCCACCCCGAGCCCCTGATCACCGGCCCGAGCGGGGAGGAGATCCCCTTCGAGGTGCCCGCCGGCCCGCACCTCGGGATCGGCGGAGCCGGCTTCGAGAGCGCCGGCGTCGAACTGCCCGAGGGCAGCGTCATCGCGCTCTACACCGACGGCCTGGTCTCCGGCCGCGATCGCGACACCGACACCTCCCTCGGGCGCCTGCGCCAGGTGATCGCGCAGCCCGGACGCACCCTGCGGGAGCTCTGCGACGCCGCCGTCTACGTCCTGGTACCCGAACGGCCGGGCGACGACGCCGTCCTGCTGCTCGCCCGCACCCACCACCTGGGCGAGGAGAACATCGCCGTCTGGACCTTCCCCGACGACCTCGCGGTCGTCTCCAGCGCCCGGCGCCTGGCCGAGCGCCAGCTCGTCGCCTGGGGCCTGGACGACCTCGTGTACAGCACCCAGCTGATCGTCAGCGAGCTCGTCACCAACGCGATCCGCTACGGCAAGGGATCCGTGCAGCTGCGCATGATCCGCGACCGCAACCTGATCTGCGAGGTCTCCGACCACACCACCACGGCGCCGCACCTGCGGCAGGCCCGCAGCACCGACGAGGGTGGCCGCGGCCTGTTCATCGTCATGCAGCTCAGCACCCACTGGGGCACCCGCTACCTGCGCGAGGGCAAGACGATCTGGTCCGAACAGCCGCTGCCGTCCGACCAGCCGCTCCCGCCCGAGGAGCACGACCGGTCCGCCCGCTGAACCGATCGGCGCGACCCGCACCACCCGCGGCCCTCCGTACGGGTGACCCCCGCGCCGTACGGGTGTGTGGCGACGCCCGCAGCGACCGGCCTGCGGCAGCCTGGGCCGACGGCCCGTTCACCCGGCGGGCCCGGAATCCGAGAGGCCGGAGCGACCATGCCGCCCACCCACCACCGCCGGCAGACCCTCCTCACGGTCGGTGCCGTCCTGGCCCTGCTGGCCCTGGCGGGCTGCTCCTCCAGCAAGCCGAGCACGCCGAGCACCCCCTCGCCGGCCGCGGTCTCGCCGTCCGGCGCGGCCTCTCCCGGCTCCTCCGGGTCGCCGTCACCCTCCGCCGGCTCGGCGAGCACGACCGCCGGGGCCTCGCCGAGCGGCTCGCCGAGCACCGCCGTCACGGTCACCATCAAGGACTTCGCCTACAGCCCGGTCTCGGTGACGGTGGCCCCCGGCGCGACCGTCACCGTGATCAACCAGGACGACACCACGCACACCGTCACCTCCGTCACGGACGGCGCCTTCGACACCGGTGACATCGCGGCCGGGAAGACCACCACCTTCACCGCCCCCACCCAGCCGGGCGAGTACCGCTACATCTGCAGCATCCACACCTACATGCACGGCACCCTGACGGTGCAGTAGGCCGTGGGCCGTGGGCGGCCGTGGGCGACGGCGGCGGGTCACGCCCCGGCGGGGCGGGCTCCGGTGAAACGGGTGTCGGCGGGCCGGGTGTCGGTGGGACGGGCGTCGGCGGGGTGCGGGTGGGCCGGGTGGAGTTCGGCCCAGACGGTCTTGCCCGAGGGCGGGCGCGGGACGCTGCCCCACCGGGCGGCCAGTGCGTCCACGAGCACCAGGCCCCGCCCGGACTCGGCACCGGGGTCCGGGTCCGGGGCGGGGCCGGTACGCGGAGCGGGGAGGCGGTCGCCGCGGGAGTCGGACACCTCGATCCGGACCGTGCTCGGGCCCGGCCGGCCCGGGAGCGGAGCGACGACGCCCACTCGCACCCCGAAGTCCCGGCCGGGCAGGCGTCCGTGCAGGACGGCGTTGGCGGCGAGTTCGGCGACGATCAGGGCCGCGTTCTGGGCGGTGTCGGTCTCGACCGGCCAACCCCACTGAGCCAGTTGCTCCGTGACGGTCAGTCGGGCCAGCCGGACACCGCGCCAGCTGGAGGTGAACTGCCAGCTGCGGGGAGCCGTGGTGGTGGTCGGTCTGACGGGAGCGATTTCGGACTTCATGTCACAGAGCGTGCCCGCGTCGGCATACCCTGGCGAGCAGGTGATCCGGTACGGAACGTCACTGTACGGGCGCGGACGGTTGACGGTCCGGCCCGGCGGTCCTACCGGAGTTCGACGGCACGGAGGGCTCGCCCTGGGCCTGTGAGGCGGTGGTCGCTGATGGTGGTACTGGCGGGCGGCGGTGACGACGTGGAGCGGTCGGACCCGTTCGCGCAGGCGGCGGGCGGACTGCGGGACCGCACCCCGGACCAGCGGCCCGAGCCGCCCGACGACCCCGAGGGCGCCACGGACTTCCTGCGCGCGATCGGCAAGCAGGTGAAGCTGCTCAGGGAGCGCGCCGGGCTGACGCAGAAGGAACTCGGCGACCGGCTCGGATACGGCGAGGACCAGATCTCCTCCCTGGAACGCGGCCGGCGCACCCCGCAGCCGGAGTTCCTCGACGCGGCGGACGAACTCCTCGGCGCGGGCGGCCTCTTGAAGGCGGCGAAGGAGGACGTCGCCCGGGCGAAGGCGAAGGCCAGGGTGAAGCACCCCGAGTGGTTCCGGGACTACGCGCGGCTGGAACTGGAGGCTGTGGAGCTGAACTTCTACAGCACCTTGACGGTTCCCGGGTTGTTGCAGACGGAGGAGTACGCGCGCACCACCTTCACGGTGCGACAGCCGCTGTTCGACGAGGAGACCATTGAGCAGCGGGTCGCCGCGCGGCTGGCAAGGCAGCAGATCCTGACTCGCTGGCCTGCCCCCATGGTGTGTGCGGTCATCGAGGAATCCGTGCTGCGCCGGCTGATCGGTGGTCCGGACGTCCATCAGGGCCAGTTGAAGCACCTGCTCTACCTCGGCGGCCTGCGGAGTACGACAATTCAGGTGCTGCCGCTGGCCTGTGAGGACCACGCAGGCATGGACGGGCCGTTCATCCTGCTCACACCCAAGGGGAGACCGCAGGTGGCGTATGTGGAGGTGCAGAATGTCAGCCGCCTCATCACCGACCCCGAGGAGGTTCGTATTCTGTCTGCACGGTACGGAAGTATCCGGGGGCAGGCCCTCTCGCCTCGGGAGTCCCTGGTCCTGATCGAGAAGACGCTGGGAGAGCGATGAACGCCGACAAGTCCTCGGACAGCATCACCGAACTCAGGTGGACGAAGAGCAGCCACAGCGGTGGTGAGGGTGGCGAGTGCGTGGAGGTCGCGGTCGGGTCCGGGCTCGTACACGTGCGGGATTCCAAGGACCGGCAGGGGCCGCAGTTCGCGTTCGCCCGCGAGGAGTGGGCCGCCTTCGTGCGGTTCGCGGCCGAGGTGTGAGGGCCGAGGAGACGCTGGGAGAGCGATGAACGCCGACAAGTCCTCGGACGGCATCACCGAACTCAGGTGGACGAAGAGCAGCTACAGCGCCGGCGACGGCGGCGAGTGCGTGGAGGTCGCGGTCGGGTCCGGGCTCGTACACGTGCGGGACTCCAAGGACCGGCAGGGGCCGCAGTTCGCGTTCGCCCGCGAGGAGTGGGCCGCGTTCGTGCGGTTCGCGGCCGAGGCCTGACGGCCCGGTGGTGGGCCGGTGGCGGGGCGTACGGTGGCGGTGTGACGGATGAGGACGGCCCGGGCGACGGTCCGGGCGGGCTGCCGGAGCCGGCGGGTGGCGAGGCCGCGTGCTGGCTGAACAGGGTCTGCCCGGAGTGCGACGCGGTGCTGGATGCCGCGCCGCCCACGGTGTGCCACCGCTGCGGAGCCGAGCTGCCGCAGCGGTAGCGGTGGTGGGTGAGGGGACCCCGGCCGCAGGTCAGGCGGGGGGTACGGGTAGATTGTCCGGTAATGGACTGCGCCGTCCGGGATCCGGAGCCGAGCGTATGGCCCCACCGTGTCGATCACGTGGTCGTGTTGCCGGGCGTTGTCGCGGTGGCGCCGGGCCTTTCCCGATCCCCGTCCACCACCGGGCCCCTCGCGTCCGGGCACTCCGGAGTACCGCGCATGAGCACCGACCAGGCCACCCGTCCGCGCCCCGCCCTGCGGCCGCCGGCGAGTCGGGCCCCCGCATCGCCGAGCATCGGCACGATGCTGCACGCGACCACCTCGTCGATATCCGTGCTGCTGCTGATCGTCGCGGCCGGTGCGCTGCTGCACCAGCCGATGCTGATCCCGCCGTTGGCGGCCAGTGCGGCCCTGGTCCACAGCACGCCGGCGCTGCCGCTGGCGCAGCCGCGCAGTCTGGTCGGCGGGCACCTGCTGGCGGCGCTGACCGGCTTCGGGGTGCTGGCGGTGCTGGGCAGTGCGACCTGGGTGGCGGCGCTGGCGGGCGGGCTGGCGCTGGCCGTGATGATGGCGACCCGGACCCAGCACACGCCCGCGGTGGCGACCGCCGTGATCGTGGTGCTCCAGGCGCCGAGGGCGGTCCGGTTCCTTCCGCTGCTGCTGGCGGCGAACGTCCTGATCGTGCTGGCGGCGATGGCGGCCACCCGGGCGAAGCGCGGCGTACCCGCGTACCCGTCCTACTGGTGGTGAGGGCGGGGTCCGCAGTGGCGGGCGGCGCGCTGCCCGAGGGTCTCTGACCTGCGAGAACGGCATTCCTGACGGTGGAGTCCGGGGTGTCGTGCACCGTCGGGCGAACATGTTCGTGACGATTGTGTTCGCTACGACCTTGTTCGCAACGAACATGTTCGTTACCTTGGAGACATGACACCGCACCCCGACGCCCCCCGCAGTCGCCGCGAGCGCCCGGCGAAGCCCGCCCTCACCAGGGAGGGCGTGGTGGCGGCCGCCGTGGAGATCATGCGGGCCGAGGGCCTGCAGAAGGTCACCATGCGCCGGGTGGCGCAGGAGCTGGACACCGGACCGGCCTCGCTCTACGTCTACGTCCGCAACGCCGACGAACTGCACGCGGCGATCCTGGACGAGATCCTCGGGACGGTCGGGCCGCCCACCGCGGAGGGGTCCTGGCGGGAGCGGCTGGAGCAGCTGCTCACCTCGTACAGCGAGGTGCTCTTCGCCCACCCGAGCCTGGCCCGGGCCGCCCTGGTGGCCCGGCCCAGCGGCGCGCACTACCTCGACCTGATCGAGGGGATGCTCGCCCTGCTGGCGGAGGGCGGCGTCCCCGCCGGGCAGGCCGCCTGGGGCGTCGACGTCCTGTTGCAGCAGGCCACCGCGTCCGCCGCCGAACACGCCGGCCGGGTCGACGCGCCGGATGCCCGACAGGAGATGGACACCCTGGCCCGGGTGCTGCGGGAGACCTCCGCGAAGACGCATCCGCACATCGCGGCCCTCGGTACCGGACTCGTCTCCGGGGCTCCCGCGGAGCGCCGTTCCTGGGGCATCCAGATGCTGATCAACGGCATCCTGCACACCCCCGTCCCGCCCGCGGGCCCGGCGGCCGGGCCCCTCGACTGAACGCCGGCCGCCCCGGCACCATCCCCTCCCTTTCCCTCTTCCCCGCCCCGCCCGGGCGTGCAGCCGCAAGGAGACCAGCCATGAACACCCACCACCCCGTCACCGTCGTCGGCGCCGGCCTCGGCGGCCTCACCCTGGCCCGGGTCCTGCACGTCCACGGCATCGAGGCCGTCGTCCTCGACCTGGACGCCTCGCCGGACGCCCGCGCCCAGGGCGGCATGCTCGACATCCACGAGGACTCCGGCCAGGTCGCGCTGACCGCGGCCGGCCTGCACGAGGAGTTCCGCGGGCTCGTCCACCCCGGCGGCCAGGCCATGCGGATCCTGGACCGGCACGCCGAGGTCCGGATGTCCGAGGAGGACGACGGCGCCGGCGACCGCCCCGAGGTCGAGCGCGGCGACCTGCGCGACCTCCTGCTCGGTTCGCTGCCCGAGGGCACCGTCCGCTGGGGCGCGAAGGTCACCGCGGCCCGTCCGCTCGGCGACGGCCGCCACGAGGTGGAGCTCGCGGACGGCTCGCGCTTCACCACCGACCTGCTGGTCGGCGCGGACGGCGCGTGGTCGCGGATCCGTCCGCTGGTCTCCGACGCCGTCCCCGCCTACTCCGGGGTGTCCTTCGTCGAGCTGGACCTGCGTGAGGCCGACCGCCGCCACCCGCGGAGCGCGGCCCTGATCGGCGGCGGCATGTTCTTCGCCCTCGGCGCCGACCGGGGCTTCCTCGCCCACCGCGAGCCGGACGGCAGCCTGCACGTCTACGTGGCGCTGCGGGTGCCGGTCGAGTGGGGCTCCGGCGTCGACTTCGCCGACCCGGACACCACGGCCGCCAAGGCCGCCGTGCTGGAGCACTTCACCGGCTGGGACGAGCGACTGCGCGCGCTGGTCACCGATGCCGACGGCCCGCTGGTCGCCCGGCCGGTGCACGCGCTGCCGGTCGGCCACCGCTGGGACCGGACCCCCGGCGTCACCCTGCTCGGCGACGCCGCCCACCTGATGTCCCCCTTCGCGGGCGAGGGCGCCAACCTGGCCATGCTCGACGGGGCCGAGCTCGGCGAGGCGCTGGCCGCCCACCCCGGTGACACCGAGGCCGCCCTCGCCGCCTACGAGAAGGCGCTCTTCCCGCGCAGCGAGTTCTCCGCCGCCGCCTCCGCCGACAGCCTGGTGGTCTGCTTCCGCGAGGACGCACCGCAGGGCCTGCTGGACCAGTTCGCCGGACACGCCGACCGGGCCGTCTGACCTTCAGGGCCCGGAGGCCGCCCTGCGCTCGGCATCGTCCGGCTCCCACTCCCTGCTGATCTCCTCCACCGACGCTGTGGCGATCTCGACCCGAGACCGCCGAGCCTGCACGCCACCCCCCTCGCCGGGAGCGCACCGACCGTCCGCACGGATGCCGGGCTTCACCCGGCGTGGATGCCCGCACTCCAAGCCGTATCGCCTGCCGGGAACGGAATCTGACTGTTCGTCGCCTTGCGGACGGCCTCGCTCGCTAGCCTGATCTGGCCGTGAGATAGAGCGCCTGACGAGGCAGGGGCGTGTGGAGGGTAGGCCATGACAGTTTTCGACCAGCACGGTGTGCCAGGCGGCGGGACACCGGATTCGTATGACGTGTTCTTCAGCTACGCGCGGGCGGACCGGGCCGATGCCCTACCGCTGGTGCAGGCATTGACGCAGGCCGGCCTCCGGGTCTTCCTCGACGAGGGCGAGATCGACGAGTTCGACGGGATCACCCAGGTCATCCGGGACGCGCTGGCGGTCTCCCGGCTGTTCGTCGCGTACTACTCGCTGGCCTACCCGACGCGCCCGGCCTGTCAGTGGGAGCTGCTGACCGCCTACCGGGCCGCGACCTCCCTGGGTGATCCGCGCCGCCGGATCCTGGTCGTCAACCCCGAAGCGGGACCCGACCACGTCCAACCGGTCGAGTTGCGGGACGCCCGCTACACGGCCCCGACCGGCCCCGGCAGCACCGGTCACGTCGTCGAACGCGTGAGGGAGCGAATCACGACCACACAAGGGCTGCTCGGCGATGCACTCCCTACCGCACGTCCGCGCTGGCATACGGCCGAACACACCGGATCGACCCGCTTCGTCGGCCGGGTCGACGAGTTCTGGCAGATCCACAGTGCCCTGCACGCCTTCGAGTACCCCGCGACCCACGATGAAGCCGGCCCGGGACAGGCCGTGGTGATCGGCTTGGGAGGTGTCGGCAAGACCCTCCTCGCCGAACACTACGCCCGCCGTTTCGCGCACTACTACCCCGGCGGCGTCTACTGGTTCACCGCCGCGGCCAGCCACACGCCCGGCGACGCGGTCACCGACGACATCCGCGACGAGACCCTCGTCCAACATCACCAACAGGTCGCGACCGCCTTCGGCCTCGACCCCAAGCAGCACGACTCGAACGACCTCCGCCGGGCCGCCGCCGAACACCTCGAACAGGCCGGCAGGACGTGCCTGTGGGTGGTCGACGACATCCCCGGCGGCCTGGCCCCGGAGTTCCTGCGAGAACTCGCCGCACCCCACCCACTCGCCCGCACCCTGTTCACCACCCGCTGGCGCAACTACGACCACCTGCCCATCGTCGATGTCGACGTCCTGCACCATCGCGAGGCCCATCACCTGCTCACCTCGGCCCGCGTCCGTAACCCTGCGACGGACGCGGTCGAGCAGCAGGCCGCCCACGCCTTGGTCGACAACCTCGGCTGCCACGCCCTGGCCATCGACCTCGCCCGCGGCTGCCTGGCCGAGGATCCCAGCCTGACCTACAGCGAGCTCCTCGACGAACTCGCGGATTCCCAGAGCGGCGACGCCTTCCAGCAACTCGTCGACGACCTCGTCACCCAGGTCCCCACCGGCCACACCCGCAACATCGCCGCAACCTTCACCCGCAGCCTGCGCCACCTCGACGTGGACGCTCTTCTCCTCTTGCTCACCGCAGCACTGCTCGCCGCCGCGCCTCTACCCGAACGCCTCCTCACCAACCTCACCGCGACCCTGAAGGGCATCGACGAGAAGACCGCGCGCCGCACCAACCGCAAGACACTCAGTGCCGCCAAACGCCGCTCGCTCCTTCGCGACACGGGCGGTGAGAACCCAGCCTGGTTTCTCCACGCGCTCGTCAGCCGCACCCTGAGACTCCAACTCACCGACGAACACGCCCTCGCACTGCGAAAAATCGCCATCGCCGTCACCACCCGCCTCATGCAGGCCGTCTACACGCCCGGGCGCCTCCATCTCGACGACATCGCCCCGCACGCCCGCGCTCTCACGACAGACCCCCGAACCCTCGACGCCCTTCACCTGCTCGGTGCCGTTGCTCGCTACGACAGGAAGACCGGCCGGCCCGCTGCCGCTGCAAAGCACTACCAACAACAGCTGGACGGATTCCAAGGCATTCTGGGTCCTGACCACCCCGACACCTTGGCCTCCCGCGGCGACCTCGCCGGCGCCCAGCGGGAGAAGGGCGACCTTGCCCTCGCCATCGCACTGTTCGAGCAAGCCCTCGCCGACGAGGAACGGGTGCTGGGCTTCGACCACCCCGACACCTTGGCCACCCGGAGCAACCTCGCCGGCGCCCACCAGGACCGAGGCAATCTGGCCCACGCGATCCAATTGCTGGAACAGAGCTTCGCCGACCTGGAACGGGTGCTGGGCCCCGACCATCCCCACACCATGACCGCCCGTAACAATCTCGTCATGGCCCGCAAGGAAGGAGGAAATCTGGGCGACGCGATCCCCTTGTTCGAGCAGATCCTCGCTGACCTGGAACGGGTGCTGGGTCCCGACCACCCCAACACCTTGGCCTCCCGCCGCAACCTCGCCAGTGCCCACCGGGAGAGAGGTGACCTGGCCCATGCGATCGCATTGTTCGAGCAGATCCTCGTCGATCTGGATCGGGTGCTGGGTCCTGAGCACCCCGATACCTTGGCCACCCGTGGTTACCTCGGGGGCACCCACCGGGAAAGGGGCAACCTCGACCTTGCCGTCCGATTGCTGGAGCAAACCCTCGCGGACCAGGAACGGGTGCTGGGTCCCGACCACCCCAACACCATGACCACCCGCGGCAACCTTGCCGGCGCCCACTACGAGGGCGGGAACTCGGATCTCGCCATCCCGCTGTTCCAGCAGACCCTCGCGGATCAGGAACGGGTGCTGGGCCCAGACCACCCCGGCACCATGAACGCCCGCAACAATCTGGCCGGCGCCCACTACGAGAACGGGAACCTGGCTCTCGCCATCGCACTGTTCCAGCAGACCCTCGCGGACCAGGAACGGGTGCTGGGCCCTGAGCACGCCGACGCGAGGGCCACCCGCAACAATCTCGCCAGCGCGCACCGCAAGAACGGCGACCTGGCTCTCGCCATCGGACTGTTCGAACAGATCCTCGGTGACCAGGAACGGAAGCTTGGCCCTGACCACCCCGACACCATGGCCACCCGCAACAATCTCGCCGGCGCTCGCCGGAAGAACGGTGACCTGGCTCTTGCCATCGGACTGTTCGAACAGATCCTCGTGGGTCAGGATCGGGTGCTGGGTTCTGATCACCCCGATGTCAGGGTCACTCGCAACAATCTGGCCGGCGCCCACTTCGAGGACGGGAATCTGGCTCTTGCCATCGCGCTGTTCGAACAGGTCCTCGCGGACCTGGAACGGGTGCTGGGTTCTGATCACCCCGACACCATGGCCACCCGCAACAATCTCGCCGGTGCCCACTATGAGGACGGGAATCTGGCTCTCGCCTTCTCACTGTTCCAGCAAACCCTCGGTGACCTGGAACGGGTGCTGGGCCCTGATCACCTCAGCACCATGGCCACCCGCAACAATCTCGCCGGCGCTCACCGGAAGAACGGCGACCTGGCTCTCGCCATCCCGCTGTTCGAACAGGTCCTCGCGGCCCAGGATCGGGTACTGGGTTCTGATCACCCCGACACCACGGCCACTCGTAACAACCTCGCCGGTGCCCACTACGAGGACGGGAATCTGGCTCTCGCCATCCCGCTGTTCGAACAGGTCCTCGCGGCCCAGGAATGGGTGCTTGGCTCCGATCACCCCGACAGCATGACCACTCGTAACAACCTCGCCAGTGCCCACTACGAGGACGGGAATCTGGCTCTTGCCATCCCGCTGTTCCAGCAGACCCTCGCGGACCTGGAGCGAGTGCTTGGCTCCGATCACCCCGACAGCATGACCACTCGTAACAACCTCGCCAGTGCCCACTACGAGGACGGGAATCTGGCTCTTGCCATCCCGCTGT